>CAUVLK010000095.1:0-7951 GCA_963552635.1 uncultured Lautropia sp.
GCATCCTGCCCGGCAATACGCGGCAGGTTCAGTGGTGGATAGTGTCCGATGGCTGTGCTAGACATACTCAAGTATCCTGACGTCCGGTTGCATACGGTTGCCGAGCGGGTCCCGGTTGTGGACGATCGAATCCGCAAGCTGGTGGCCGACATGGCCGAGACCATGTACGCGGCGCCCGGCATCGGGCTGGCGGCCACGCAGGTCAACGTGCACGAGCGCGTGGTGGTCATTGATCTCACCGAGACCCATGACCAGCTGCAGGTCTTCATCAACCCCGAGATCACCTGGTCCAGCGACACGCTGCAGAGCTACGAGGAAGGGTGCCTGTCCATCCCCGGCATCTACGACAAGGTCGAGCGGCCCGACGCCGTCACCGTCACGGCGCTGGATCTGGATGGCAAGCCCTTCACGCTGGAGACCGATGGCCTGCTGGCCGTGTGCATCCAGCACGAGATCGACCATCTGAACGGCAAGCTCTTCATCCAGCACCTGTCGCGGCTCAAGCAGAACCGCATCCGCCAGAAGGTGCTGAAGATGGAGCGGGAACGCAGCGCCGCCTGATGAGCGCTCCATCCGACCACGGCCTGACCCCTTCATCGCCGGCGCCGCAGTCCTGCAGCCCGACGCCAGCTTCTGCGTCCACCCCTGCAACCACCGTTTCCACCCAGCCTGACACAAGGGCTGGTCGTCCGCTGCGCGTTGTCTATGCGGGCACGCCCGTCTTTGCCGCCCAGGCGCTGGATGCCCTCATCGGGTCGCGCCACGAGGTGGTGGCCGTGCTCAGTCAGCCGGACCGACCGGCTGGCCGTGGTCAGAAACTGCTGCCTTCTGCCGTCAAGCAACGTGCATTGGCTGCCAACCTTCCGGTCCTTCAGCCCGAGTCGCTGCGCATCCGCCCGGCGGCAGCCGATGAGACCGAAGAGCGCCGGGCCCGACGTGAGGCGGCCAATCAGGGGGCCGAGGAAGCGCTGGCAGCCTTGCGGGCCCTGCAGCCGGACGTGATGGTGGTGGCCGCCTATGGCCTGTTGCTGCCGCAGTCGGTGCTGGATCTGCCCCGGCTGGGCTGCCTGAACATTCATGCCTCGCTGCTGCCGCGCTGGCGCGGCGCGGCCCCCATCCAGCGGGCCATCGAGTCTGGCGACGCCGAGACCGGCGTCTGCATCATGCAGATGGAAGCGGGGCTGGACACAGGCCCGGTGGGTGCACGTCACGTCGTGCCCATCCTCGAGACCGATACCGCCAGCACCCTGCACGACCGTCTGGCCGACGTTGGCGCCAAGGCCATCGTGGCGGCGCTGGACGAGCTGTCCGCGGGTCGCCTGGTTTTCGAGCCACAGTCGCAGGCCGGTGTCACCTACGCCGCCAAGGTCGACAAGAAGGAATTGGGCATCGACTGGACGCGCTCCGCCGTGGAAGTGAGTCGTCACATACGTGCCTTCGATCCGCCCGGGGCCATCACCTGGCTGGAAGGACATCGGGATGATCCGCCGCTGCGGGTCTTTCAGCCGCAGGTGCTGCGGCACGACGGGAACGCCACCGATGCGCCCGGCACCATCGTTGCAGCCGGCCCGGACGGTGTGGACGTGGCCTGCGGCCAGGGTGGCATCGTTCGTCTTGCGGCCCTGCAGCGGGCCGGTGGCCGGCGCCAGCCGGCGGACGCCTTCCTGCGCGGTCATCCGCTTTCGCCTGGCATGCGTTTCATTTCTGCCGGCGCCTGAGTCTCCCATCCGGGCCCCCGGTCTGCAGGTTCGGGGCATGCACGGCGAACAGGCCGGCATGGCCGATTTCATTTCCCCTTGAAAAACAACGCATTGCCCCCAATCTGAGGTGGCATCAGGCCCCTTGGAGCCTCGGGCTGCCTGCAACCTGACCGGATCTGCCTGGCAAGCGCAACGATCATGCAGGCACCTTCAGGCTTCAGGCATGTCCAGGCCGGATCCGTCCGGGCTGCCGGGGTCTTGCGGCGGCCTCATCGGCTGCCCCAACCTGTTCCTGACCTTCCCCTTTCCCTTTTTCCTCCAACACACTCCGACTGGAAACACCATGTTCAACTGGATCAAGACAGCTGCCCTGATGGCTGCCATCACCGCCCTGTTCGGTGTCATCGGCGCGTCCATCGGTGGCAAGAACGGCATGATCATGGCGCTGGGCTTCGCGGTGGTCTCCAATTTCTTCGCCTACTGGTTCTCGGACAAGATGGTGCTGAAGATGTATCGCGCCCGTGAGGTCGATGCGTCGTCCGCACCGCAGTTCTACCAGACGGTGCAGGAGCTGGCCCAGCGGGCCGGCCTGCCCATGCCGCGCGTCTACCTCATCGACGAGGATGCGCCCAACGCCTTCGCCACCGGCCGCAACCCGCAGAACGCTGCCGTGGCAGCCACCACGGGGCTGCTGCGCCTGCTCAACGCCCGCGAGGTGCGTGGCGTGATGGCGCACGAGCTGGCCCACGTGAAGCACCGCGACATCCTCATTTCCACCATCTCGGCCACCATGGCGGGCGCCATCTCGGCACTGGCCAACTTCGCCATGTTCTTCGGCGGCCGTGATGAGGAAGGCCGTCCCGCCAACCCCATCGCCTCGATCGCCATGGCCATCCTGGCGCCGATGGCTGCCTCGCTGATCCAGATGGCCATCTCGCGGGCGCGCGAATTCGAGGCCGACCGTCTGGGGGCCGAGATCGCAGGCGATCCGCGTTCGCTGGCCTCGGCGCTGGAGAAGATCCAGCACTATGCGTCGGGCATTCCGTTGCATACTACGGAGGCACATCCCGAGACTGCACAGATGATGATCATGAATCCGCTGACCGGCGGCAGCCTGGCCAACCTGTTCTCCACGCACCCCAGTACCGAGGAAAGGGTGCGTCGCCTGCTGGCGATGAACCCGAACGGGCAGGCGGCCTGAGGCCGTGGCCGCCGAATCGATGAGGAGACATGCCGGGTCGCCCAGACCGCAGCCCGGCTCCGACGAGAAACCGCACGAGGCCGAAAGCCGGCCCTGCGGTTCGGTACTGCGCGCCGCCTTGGCCGATGAGCTGGTGGCGGCCGCCGTGTCCCTGCGTGACATGCTGGCCGGTGCCCACCTGGACGAGAGCATTGACCGCCACACGCGTGATCTGCCCAGTGCGTCTGCCAAGGCCGTGCGCAACATGGCCTATGACGCCACCCGCCAGCAGGGCCTGCTGGCCTGGCTGGGCGAGCGCTTCAACCGTCGCCAGCCTACCCCGTTGCTGGCCGCCCTGCAGGCGCTGGGCATGGCCCAGCTCATCGATGCCCGCCGGCCGGTGCCGGTCATTATCGATCAGACCGTCCGGGCTGTCGGCAAGCTGCCTGAAGGCGCGGCGCATCCGGGTGCGGCCGGTTTCATCAACGCCACGCTGCGTCGCTTCGCCCGTGAGCGCGCCAGCCTGATGGCCGAGCCCTTGCCTGACGAGGCCCGCTTCAACCATCCCGGCTGGTGGGTGGCCAAGGTGCGCAAGCTCTGGCCCGATCGCTGGCAGGAGATCCTCACGGCATCGCTGTCGCGTGCGCCGCTCAGCCTGCGGGCCAACCGCCGTCAGGGCGGACAGCTCGCCGCGGCTGCGCGGCTTCAGGAAGCCGGCATCGGCTTTCGTCTGATGGGCCAGGATGGACTGGTGCTGGACCAGGCTCTGCCGGTGGATCGCATTCCGGGCTTTGCCGAAGGCTTGATGAGCGTGCAGGACATCGGGGCCCAGTGTGCGGCCCAGCTGCTCGACCCTCAGCCCGGTGAGCGGATCCTGGATGCCTGCGCGGCCCCGGGGGGCAAGACGGCCCATCTGCTGGAGATGGCCGACTGCGAAGTCTGGGCGCTCGACATCGACCCTGATCGTGCATCCATAATTACGAATAATCTTCGGCGTGCCCGGGTGCCCCTGCTGTCGCAGGATGCCACCGAGGCTCCTGATGCTGCGACATCCGCTTCCGGACAGGCTGCCGGGGGCGTCTGGGGCGCGCATGTACTGGCTGCCGATGCCGGAGACCCCGAAAGTTGGTGGGATGGCCGGCCCTTCGACCGGATCCTGCTGGATGCCCCCTGCAGCGCCTCGGGTATCGTGCGGCGCCATCCCGACGTGCTCTGGCATCGCCAGCGTCGTGATATTGCGACATTTTCTGCCACGCAGGCGCGGCTCCTGGAGAAGCTTTGGCCGCTGCTGCGTCCCGGTGGTACATTGCTTTATGCAACATGCTCCATCTTTCCCGAGGAGGGAGAGAAGGTCGTTTCGGCATTTGCATCAGGACAGGCGGATTGCCGGTGGCTGCGCGAAGTCCGTGTGCCTGGCTGGACCGACTGGCCCCAAGGCGGACAGCTGTTGCCCCGTAGCGATGAGCTGCATGAACATGATGGTTTTTTCTACGCGCTGTTGAGCAAGCATCAGTGAATAGGCGTCGTGCTCTGGTGACGCTGGCAGGTGCGGCGTTGCTGTTGCAAGGCATGCCCGCCCTGGCCGGCGAATCGATGCAGGTGAAGACCCTTCAACTCGATCTTTCACCTGACGATGGTGCTGTGCTGCTCTCGGCACAGTTCGCCGTCGACCTCAGCGCGGCCCTGAAGGACGCCGTCTCGCGCGGTCTGCCCCTGCATTTCATCACCGAGTTCGAGATCTACAGGCCGCGCCTGTTCTGGTTCAACAAGAAGGCGGCCAGCGGCCACATGGAGTGGCGTCTTTCCTATTACGCACTCACGCGGCAATACCGGCTCAATTCCGCCAGCGGCAGCGAATCCTACGCCACGCTGGATGAAGCCATCACCCAGATGACCGCCCTGCGCGACTGGCCGGTCACCACCATCGACCGGCTCGATGCCGGTGAAGAATACATCGTGCGCGTCCGGATGCGGCTGGACACCGCCCAGCTGCCCAAGCCGTTCCAGATCACCGCGCTGACCGACTCGGACTGGAATCCCCAATCGGAATGGAAAGGCCTCAGCTTCGTCGTACCGACCCAACCGACACCCGCTCCGTAAGCCGGGTCCTGCGACTGGCGCTGGTGCTGTCGGTGGCCTTTGCCGCCGTCCTGCTCTCGCTGCTGGCCCTGGCCAGCATCAACAACAGTCTTTTCCAGCAGCACTACGGCCTTCTACTGTGGCTCAACATCGGCGTGGCCGTGGCCCTGGCCGTGCTCGCCATCGAGCTGGCCCGGCGGCTGATGCAGCGCTTCCGGCAGAGGCTGTTCGGAACCCGGCTGATGGCCCGGCTGGCGCTGGCCTTCGTGCTGATGACCGTCATTCCGGTCCTGCTCATCTATCTCATTGCCGTCCAGTTCCTGGAGCGCTCCATCGAATCGTGGTTCGACGTGCCCATGGAGCGGGCGCTGGAATCGGGCCTGAGCCTGGGGCGTGCCACCCTGGATTCCATGCTGCTGGACGTGGTGGCCAAGGGACGGCTGGCCGCCTCCGATCTCAACGGCCTGTCGCTGCGCCATCAGTCCGAGAACCTTGATCGCGTGCGCGAGCGCTTCGGCATTTCCGAGGCCGTGATCCTCACCAGC
This sequence comes from uncultured Lautropia sp., assembly GCA_963552635.1. Classification (GTDB taxonomy): domain Bacteria; phylum Pseudomonadota; class Gammaproteobacteria; order Burkholderiales; family Burkholderiaceae_E; genus Lautropia. The sequence continues at coordinate 5,505 of CAUVLK010000095.1, forward strand.
GGAGGACGCATCATCCAGAGCAGTGGCGGACGCTATGCTGCCCTGGTGCCCGATCTGCCCTCACCCACAGCACTGCGCCAGGCACGCCTGGCCCATCACTATGCGGCCATCGAAGGCAACGAGCCGCGCGAGGACAACCCCGACCAGAGTTACCAGGCGCTGCGCATGCGGGTGATGGTGCCCATCATCTCCTCCGATGTGCGCGAGGAGCTGCGTTTCCTGCAGTTCGTGCAGCCCGTGCCCATGGCGCTGGCCCAGAATGCCGAGGCCGTGCAGGGGGGCTTCCGTGACTATCAGGAGCTGTCGCTGTCACGACGAGGACTCAAACGCATCTTCCGCGTCACGCTCACCGTCACCGTCCTGCTCACCATCTTCTCGGCCATCGCAGCCGCCTTCCTGCTGGCCGGCTGGATGACGGGGCCCCTGTCGATGCTGGAGGCTGGAACCCGTGCCGTGGCCGAAGGCGATTTCCGGCCCCTGAAGGATTACGTGGGGCGTGACGAGCTGGGCGCTCTCACGCAGTCCTTCAACGCCATGATGCGTCAGCTGGAAGAGGCGCGCAGCCAGGTGGTGCGTACCCGGCTGGGTCTGGAACAGGCCAATGCCCGACTGGCCAGCGTGCTGGCCAACCTCAGTGCCGGCGTCATCGTCTTCGACCGGGGCTTTCGCGTCACCATGGTCAACCATGGTGCCGAGAAGATCCTGGGTATGGAAGTGGGCAAGGCACTGGGTCAGAAGCTGGGTGCCATGGGGGGACTGGGCGAATTCGAGGCCGAGATCGCTCGTGCGTTCGGCGATGCGCTCGACACGGAAAGTGGCACCTGGCAGCGACAGATCGTGATCGGTGCCGAGCCGGAATCCGGCCAGGTGGCACGCGTGAAGCAGGGCAAGACGCTGCTGGTGCGAGGTGCCCTGCTGCCGGAAGTCGACGGAGACCATGTGTTGGTCATTGACGACATCACGGATGTGGTGTCGGCACAACGTGCCATCGCCTGGGGCGAGGTGGCCCGACGGCTGGCTCACGAGATCAAGAACCCGCTCACGCCCATCCGGCTGGCCGCCGAACGCCTGCAGCTGAAGCTGGAAGGGGCGCTCTCGGGCGCCGAGCAGGATCTGCTCATTCGCAACACCCGCAACATCGTCACCCAGGTCAATGCGCTGAAGGTCATGGTCGACGAATTCCGGGACTACGCCCGCCTGCCGGCTGCCAAGCTGGAGCCGCTGGACCTGAACGAGCTGCTTTCCGAGGTGCTGGGCTTCTACACCGACCTGGATCCCACCCTGCGCGTCATTGCCCGTTTGAACCCCGATATCCCGAAGATCATGGGAGATGCGGGGCAGTTGAGGCAGGTTATCCACAATCTGCTGAAGAATTCCGGCGAGGCCACCGAAAAGCAGGACGTCCGGATGATTGAGGTCAGCACTGACTTGATCCACAATGCAGCAGGTCAGTGCAGCGGTGTCCGGCTGGGCGTCAGGGACAATGGGCCCGGTTTTCCGCCGGAATTGCTGGCCCGCGTTTTCGAGCCCTACGTCAGCCAGAAGGTCAAGGGAACGGGGCTTGGACTGGCCATCGTGAAAAAGATCGTTCAGGAACATGGTGGAACGATCGAAGTTGGCAACCACCACGATGCCGGGTTGTTGCATAATACATACACGGATAAATCCGCTGTCGCCGGCGCGGAACAAGTTGTTTCAGGTGCTTACACGTATATTGCTTTTGCGAAATTAGTAAAAAAGGCAGACAATTTTAGAGGTGCATGATCAACAGGACATCGGTCGGCCGGTATGTACGCCGCGACGGCGGGCAGGCTCCTGTAAGCTCTCTGCTGACAGATGTTGGATTTGCTGGAAAAGAAATGGCTGAGATTCTGGTAGTCGACGATGAGATGGGCATCCGCGAGTTGCTCTCCGAGATCCTTGGTGACGAAGGGCATGTCGTCACGCTGGCTGAAAACGCGCAGCGTGCACGCGAGGCCATGGCGGCCACCCGGATGGACCTGGTGCTGCTGGACATCTGGATGCCGGACACCGACGGCGTCAGCCTGCTGAAGGAATGGGTCGCGTCGGGCCAGCTCACCATGCCGGTCATCATGATGTCCGGCCATGCCACCATCGAGACCGCCGTCGAAGCCACCCGCATCGGGGCCATGGACTTCCTGGAAAAGCCCATCGCGCTGCAGAAGCTGCTCAAGGCCGTCGAACAGGGCCTGGCCAAGGGCCGTCAGGGCATGGTGCAGGGACGCAGCACGCCGGCCACACCTGCACATCCCAGCTATCCGGGCACCATCGCCCCCTCCAGCAACACGCCGCTGGCCATGCTGCAGGTACCGGGTTCCCAGAACGTGCAGCAGGTCATGCCGCTCAGTTCGCCCACCGCACAGTTCATCGCAGCACCCGTTTCCGGGCTGCCCAGCATGAACCTGCACCCGTCCATCATGGTGCGC
>CAUVLK010000096.1:0-7847 GCA_963552635.1 uncultured Lautropia sp.
GCAGCCAGCAGTTTCTCCAGACGACGGTACTGGCTTTCGGTGAACGGACGCTGGCCACTGCCTTCCAGTTCGATGCCGATGGAAAAATCGTTGCAGCGCTCCCGATCCAGCAGGCGTGAAACACCGGCATGCCAGGCGCGCAGATCCGGATGGACGAACTGCACCAGCTCGCCATGCCGGCGCAGGAAGAAATGCGACGACACCCGCACGCCCGCAAGTCCTGCAAAGTACGGGTGTTCCGTGACATCCAGACGATTGGTGAACAGGGCCTCCACCGCATCTCCCGTGAAATGCTCGGGCGGCAGGCTGATGTAGTGGAGGATGACCGTATCGATGGCGATGCCTTCCGGCCTTGCATCATGGTTGGGACTGTCGATCACCCGCATGTTCGACAGCCAGGGCATTCCGGTGTCCATCAGATCCCCAGCCGCTGCAACCGATAACGCAGCGCACGGAAGGTGATGCCCAGCAACCGTGCCGCCGCCGTACGATTCTGGCCGGTACGCTCCAGCGCCAGCAGGATGGCGTCGCGCTCCACCTGATCCAGGTAATCAGGCAGCGAGGTGGGCACCCCATCAATCAGCTTCCAGCCGCGGGGTTCGCCGGCGGCTGGCATCGACGACGTGCCCTGCCCTTCGTCGACACCACCCACGGATACCGATACCGTTGCCCCCTGCCCTGCACTCCAGGGCGCAGCGGCCAACGACCCCTGACCCGGAAGCACTCCCCCCGAACCAGCCAGCCCCTGATGCAGGGAATCATCCAGCTCGCGTTCCTTCTCGTCGGTGACGATGGGGCGCAGGCCCAGATCCTCGACATTGATCACGCGGCCATCAGAGAACGCCAGCGCCCGCTCCAGGATGTTCTCCAGCTCGCGCACGTTGCCGGGGAACGGATAGCTCTTCAGGTAGCGCAGTGCCATGCTGGAGAGCTGCGGAACGCCCTCCAGACCGCTGCGCTGTGCCAGCCGCTGCAAAATGGCGTCAGCCAGAATGCCCACGTCCTCCTGCCGCTCGCGCAGCGCCGGCATGCGCAGCTCGATCACGTTGAGCCGATAGAAAAGGTCCTGCCGGAACCGTCCCTGTGCCACGCACTGCGCCAGGTTCTGATGGGTGGCGCTGACGATGCGCACATCCACCGCTTCTTCCGTCACCGCCCCCACCTTGCGGATGCGCTTTTCCTGGATGGCGCGCAGCAGCTTCACCTGCATGGCCAGCGGCAGATCGGCCACCTCATCCAGGAACAGCGTGCCGCCATTGGCCGCCATGAAGAAGCCGATCCGATCGGAGTCTGCCCCCGTGAACGCCCCCTTGCGGTAGCCGAAGAACTCCGACTCCATCAGATTCTCGGGAATGGCGCCGCAGTTCACGGCGATGAAAGGCCCTTCGGCACGGCCGCTCAACTGGTGGATCAGCCGCGCAGCCAGCTCCTTGCCGGAACCGGACTCACCGGTGACGTGCACGGGTGCCATGCTGCGCGCCATGCGCGCGATGGAAGCGCGTACCGCGTCGATGGCGGGCGACGTGCCCAGCAGGCGGGTGGTCTTGCCCCCCGGCTGCGCTGTCGGTGGCGTGACCGGACTCTTCTCTGCAGGGCTATCCGAAAGCTTCAGGGCCGAACGCACCAGCGCCCGCAGTGCATCCAGCCCCACCGGCTTGTTCAGATAATCGAAGGCGCCTGCCTTCAGCGCCGCCACGGCGTTCTCCGCACTGGCGTAGGCCGTGATGACCGCCACCGGCGTGTCGCGCCACTGGCTGTTGATGAGCCGCACCAGATCCAGGCCATTGCCGTCGGGCAGGCGCATGTCGGTCAGGCACAGCGAATAGCGATAGCGTTCCAGCAGCGCACGTGCCGTGGACAGGTCCTCGGCCACATCCACGTCCAGTCCCATGCCCACCAGCGTCAGCTCCAGCAGCTCGCGCAGGCTTTCCTCATCGTCCACCACCAGCACCCGGGGGGTCCGGCCGGGGGGAAGGCGGTTATCGTCGTCGGCGGTGACTTTCATTCATCGCTCTCCATTCTCGAAGGTGCTGCGGCAGGACCTGCTCCCGCTGCCTGCCGCTGCTGGGGCGTGATCACGAAGCCCGCCCCGTAGCGCTGCCGGATGTCCTCGCCCAGCAACGCGGAGGATTCATAACGGATGGTGGCGCCGTTGGCCGTGCACAGCTCCTGCGTCAGGTGCAGACCCAGCCCCGTTCCCCGCGTCTCGGTCGTGAAGAACGGCTCGAACAGATGCTCGCGCCGATCTTCGGGAATGCCGGGGCCATCATCCAGGACCCACAACTGGAGCACGCCCGCCGCGCTCTGCGTCCAGAGCAGCAGCACCGCCCCCTCACGGTCCGAGGCATGACGCAGCCCGTTGGACAGCAGGTTGACGAGGATCTGGCGCAGGTGATTGGGGTCGAAGGTGATGGGGGCATGACTGTCATGGCGCAGCGCGATGCGCTCACCGCCATCGCGCCCTGCCACCACGGCACCACCGGCCTTCACGTTGCCCAGGAACTCCGGCATGAACTGCGCCATGAAATGCCGCAGGTCCAGCACCTCGCTCAGCGCCCCGCGCCGCGCCATCGACAGCACGTCCTCGACGATGCGGTCGATGCGCATCGTGTTCTTCTCGATGATGTCGGCCAGGCGCTTCTGGGCGGCCGTGCCCGCCTGCTCGCCCAGCAGCGCACCAGCATGGCGGATGGCCGAGAGGGGATTGCGGATCTCGTGGGCGATGGAGGCCGACAGGCGGCCCATGGAGGCCAGCTTGAGCTGCTGGGCCTGATCCTCGATGCGCTTCAGGTCCTCCAGCAGCACCACGCGGTCCAGCAATGCACGGCCCTGCCCGTTGTCGCCCCCCGGATAGTACGAAGTCTCATCAAGCTCGTCGGGCGGGATGTTGCCGCCGGTCAGCACCCGGACCCGCAGCCGCACGGTGCCTTCACGGCGGCGGATCTGCAGGTCCGCCACGCGCTCGGGCGTATCCAGGACCTGGCGCAGCGCCTTCAGTGTCTTGGGATCGGCCTCGGTGAAGGGAACGCCCATGGGCAGGTTCAGCAGGCGCCGCGCCTTCGGGTTCATGTCGCGCGGCACACCTCGCGGATCGAAGACGACCACGCCCTGATCCAGCTCGGCCACCACCAGTGCATGAATGGCACGCTGGTTGCGAAGATCTTCGCCGCGTCGGATGGCCAGTCGCTCCTGCATGGCCAGACGTCGTGCCAGACGGCTGATCACCAGCGCCGTGAAGAACAGCGTGGCACTGATGAAGGCGGCGATCATCAGCTCGTTGCCAATGGTCGTGTTGCCCATGTCGCCACGCTGCAAAAAGCGCAGCATGGTCTCGCCCAGCAGCATCATGGAGGCCGCAGCCGCAACCGCCAGGGCAGGCAAGGTGGCCGACAGGATGGCCACACCCGCCACCGGGGTGATCATCAGCGCCCCCAGGCCACTGCGGCCGTTGCTGGCGTAGACGATCAGCCCCAGCACCAGCACGTCCACGGTGATCTGCGCAAACAGCTGAAGCGAGAAGCCCCGACGGATGCGACGCACCGCGATGGAGCTCAGCACCGCGAAGCCCATGTAGAAGGCGGTCAGGCCGATGAAGAGCGTTCGCTGGAACGGATGCGCCGCCGGGGTGTCAGGTCCCAGCACCGGGATGTAGATGAGCAGCAGCAGCGCAATGATGAGGCGCCCGTCGGCCAGGTAGCGCAGCGAGGTCCAGAAGGTGCCGGCCTGCTGCAGGGGCAGCTCATCCGGGTCCGGCGACAGCCGATTCGTCGATGCGTTCATGCCGCAACCCGCCGCGTGCGGCGCTGCGCATGCGTCATTTCAGGCGCTGCCCGCTCTGGGCCGCCTTGCCCTGCGCCTGGTGCGCTTCACAGCAATAGACACGGCCATGGGCAAAGATGGCCTCGGAAGCCGGCAGGTGCAGGTCGCAGATCGAGCAGGCCACCATCATGTCCGCATCGGCCGGACGGGCGGAGGCAGCGTCTGCGGCCGACTGGCCGGCAGCCGCCTGGGCATCGCGTCGGGCACGGGCTGCCGCCAGGGCGCCATAGCGCCGCACAAGCATGATCGCGCCGGCAATCACCAGCATCCAGAAGATGATTTTCACGTTGATTCCTTCCTGGCGATCAGATCCGGTTGAGGATCACTTCCAGCACGAAACGGCTGCCCACGTAGGACAGCAGCAGCAGGATGAAGCCGCCCAGCGTGAGCCGGATGGCCAGGCGTCCACGCCACCCCCACAGCCGGCGCCCCAGCAACAGCAGCCCGAAGAAGATGGTGGCCACCAGCGAGAACACGGTCTTGTGGTTCAGCGTGAGCGGTCGCCCGAAGATCTCTTCACTGAACAGGCCGCCACTGACTGTCGTGAGCAGCAGCAGCACGAATGCTACGCTGATGACATTGAAGAGGATGCGCTCGAGCACCATGAGCGGCGGCAAGGCCTGATGGCCGCGCGCCAGCAGTGTTGTGATGAGACCAGCGCGGTCCTGCCGGCGCGGATGCAGCCGGTGCTCGGCGGCCGCCATGAGCAGCGCCTGCAGCGCAGCCAGAAAGACCACGCCGTAGGCCAGCGTGCCCACCACCAGGTGCGGCACGAAGAACGGCGTCTGCCGATCGAGCGGGAATGCGGCACCGGGGAAGAAGACGGGCAGCACCACCACGACCATGGCCAGCGGCGCCAGCAGCACGGGCAGGCGCCCCACACTCATGTGGCGGCTTTCCAGCCAGATGAGCAGCAGCGCGATCCAGACCGTGGCCGACAGCAGATAGGCAAAGCCGAAATGAAAGACCTCGTCGACGCGCCACCAGGGTGAGATGAGCACCAGCGCATGGGCCAGCAACCCGGCCCCCAGCACGACATCAAGACCGCGCCAGCCGACGGTGGCGCTGGCTACACCACGGGGCGCCGGCGCAACAGCAGGCCGTGCCGCCGGAGCGCCTGCGCCGGCGGCACGAGAAGGAGAGTCGGCGTCTGCGGCACGTGCCTGGCCCTGCGCATCATGGCGCAGGCCACGCAGCAGCACCAGACCATACAGTCCGACCGCCAGGAGGATGAGAGTCAGTACAATGCCCACTGTCGCAGTTTACCCCGCCCGGGCACCGGTCGCGCAACATCGCCCCGCCCCTGGCGCACTCCCCGCCACGTTTTCCACCGCCTTCGGGCCCAGTCTCTCATGTTCGACAGCCTTTCCCAACGCCTTGCGCGCATTGTGAAGACCATGCGCGGTGAGGCTCGCCTGACCGAAGCCAATACCCAGGAAATGTTGCGGGAAATCCGCATCGCGCTGCTCGAGGCCGATGTGGCCCTGCCCGTGGTGCGCGACTTCATCGCCCAGGTGAAGGAAAAGGCGCTGGGCCAGGAGGTGCTGCAGTCGCTCACCCCCGGCCAGGCGCTGGTGGGCATCGTCCACAACGCCATGGAGGACCTGATCGGCGGCGAGACCGCCGAGCTGGATCTGGCATCCCAGCCGCCCGCCATCATCCTGATGGCCGGTCTGCAGGGCGCGGGCAAGACCACCACGGTAGGCAAGATCTCCAAGTGGCTGCGTGAGAACCGCAAGAAGAAGGTGCTGACGGTGTCCTGCGACGTGTACCGCCCCGCCGCCATCGACCAGCTCAAGACCGTGGCCCAGCAGGCCGGCGTGGACTTCTTCCCGTCGCAGCCCGACCAGAAGCCGGCCGACATCGCGCGCGCCGCAGTGGACTGGGCCAGAAACCACTATCACGACGTGCTGATCGTCGACACGGCCGGCCGGCTGGGCATCGACCAGGCGATGATGGACGAGATCCGTCTGCTGCACGACACCCTGCACCCCGTCGAAACGCTCTTCGTGGTGGACGCCATGCAGGGGCAGGACGCGGTCAACACCGCCAAGGCCTTCAACGACACGCTGCCGCTCACGGGCGTGGTGCTCACCAAGCTCGACGGCGACTCGCGCGGTGGTGCGGCCCTGTCGGTCAAGGCCATCACCGGCAAGCCCATCAAGTTCGTGGGCGTGGGCGAGAAGCTCACCGGACTGGATGTCTTCCACCCCGACCGGATGGCCAACCGCATCCTGGGCATGGGCGACATCGTGGCGCTGGTGGAACAGGCCCATGCCAACGTGGACCACGCCGCGGCGCAGGAACTGGCCGAGAAGCTCAAGAAAGGCTCGCGCTTCGACCTGAACGACTTCCTGGCCCAGCTGAGCCAGATGAAGAAGCTGGGCGGCCTCAGCTCGCTGATGGAGAAGATGCCGGCCGAGATCCAGGGCAAGGCCAGCGCCGAGGACATGGACAAGGCCGAGCGCGACATGCGCCGCATGCAGGGCATCATCCACGCCATGACACCGGCCGAACGCGAGAAGCCCGAGCTGATCAAGGCCACCCGCAAGCGGCGCATTGCCGCCGGCGCCGGCGTTCACGTGCACGACGTGAACCGGCTGCTGAACCAGTTCTCGCAGATGCAGTCCGTCATGAAGAAGATGCAGAAAGGCGGCCTGGCCAAGATGATGCGCGCCATGAAGGGCATGATGGGCGGCGGCGGCCTGCCCGGCATGGGAGGCGGCCCCGGCCCGATGGGCTGATGATGGATGGCCCGAGTGGATGGGGATCATTCGCACCCAGGTGCATCCTGGATGATTGCCTTTTCTGACAATCCAACCGATTCGCGGCTATTCGCAACCGTTCCGCGTCGATTGGTTACATATCGCATTAGATTAGTCGCAGAATTGCGGTCTAATGGCTTACAGAAGTGACCATCTGTCCCTATTGGGGCAGAAGGCTTGGGGTTTTCACAACGAACCCTGAGCCTTCCTGTCGGGAAGTTCCTCCCTTCCCGGCACACGGACGCTTCAGGAAGACCCAACCCCCCCTCATCCTGCGGGCCATCTCCTCCTGGCCCGAGCCTTTCCACGCGGGTGACCGACCGTGCGTCTTGCCTATCTGATCCTTGCCCACCAGCAGCCCGAGCAGCTGGCCCAGATGCTCTACTGCATCCAGCACCCCGACAACGTCTACCTGATCATTCCGGACAGCAAGGGGCTGACCGGAAGCGAGCCGGCCTTGCAGGCCGTGGTGCGTCGACACCCCAACGTCTTCATTGCCCCGGCACGCGACATGCGCTGGGCTTCCTGGAGCCTGATGCAGGCCCGGCTGGACGGCATGCGTGAACTGCTGGCGCGCCCCGAGCCCTGGGAAGTGCTGATCAACCTCAGCGGCCAGGACTTTCCCCTGAAGTCGCAGGAGGAGATCCGCGCCTTCTTTGCGGCCAACGAAGGCCGCAACTTCCTCAACATCGTGGAGCCCGAGAAGGTCTGGAACGACCCCTACGCCCGCATCCAGCGCATCCGGCTGGAGCCCCCGTTCATGAAGAGCGGCTGGAACGTGCCCAAACTGCGCATCGATCGCTGGTCGCGCCATCTGGGCCAAGCCCGCTACGTGGGTGGCCGCCCCTACATGGCGCTTACCCGCAGCTTCTGTCAGCACCTCATCGAGTCCACCCACCTGCCTCGCTGGGTGAAGACCCTGCGGCATGGCTACCGCCCCGTCGAGGTGCTGCCGCACAGCTTCATCATGAACTCTCCCCATGCCGACACGGTGGAAAACCACCTGCTGCATGAGGAGGACTGGAGCGCCGGGGGATCTCATCCCAAGGTGTTCACGATGGCCGACCGGGAACACCTGGAGCGTTCGGACAAGCTCTTTGCCCGCAAGTTCGACAGCCGGCAGGACAGCGAGATCCTGCGGGTACTGGAAAAGAGGGTGCTGGGCGCCGAGGCAGGCTGACCCGAAGCAGGCTGACGGCTGCCGGGCATTTCGGCAGCCGGCCCGAAGGATGAAGCATTCATGCCTCTTGAACGCGCAATTTG
>CAUVLK010000097.1:0-7827 GCA_963552635.1 uncultured Lautropia sp.
CTCCACCGAACCCACCTGCTTCATGCGCTTCTTGCCGGCCTTCTGCTTCTCAAGCAGCTTGCGCTTGCGGGTGATGTCGCCGCCGTAACACTTGGCCAGCACGTTCTTGCGCAGCGCCTTGATGGTCTCGCGCGCGATGATGTTGCTGCCGATGGCCGCCTGAACGGCCACGTCGAACATCTGGCGCGGAATCAGCTCGCGCATGCGGCTGGCCACCTCACGGCCGCGGGAGGTGGCATTGGAGCGGTGGACGATGACCGACAGGGCATCGACCTTGTCGCCATTGATCAGCAGGTCCATCTTCACCACGTCGGACGCGCGGTATTCGAGGAACTCGTAGTCCATCGACGCATAGCCGCGCGACACCGACTTCAGGCGATCGAAGAAGTCCAGCACGATCTCGCTCATCGGCAGCTCGTAGGTGAGGTGCACGGCACGACCATGGTAGGTGAGATCGCGCTGCAGCCCGCGCTTGCCGGTGCACAGCGTGATGACGGGGCCCACGTATTCCTGCGGCACGAAGATGACGACCTTGACGATGGGCTCGCGGATCTCGGCGATGCGCGCCTGCTCGGGCATGCGCGACGGGTTCTCGATGCGCTCGACGGTCCCATCGGTCAGCACCACCTCGTAGATGACGGTGGGCGCCGTGGTGATGAGATCCATGTCGTACTCGCGCTCCAGGCGCTCCTGCACGATGTCCATGTGCAGCATGCCCAGGAAGCCGCAACGGAAGCCGAAGCCCAGGGCCTGCGAGACCTCGGGCTCGAACTGCAGCGAGGCGTCGTTGAGCTTGAGCTTCTCCAGTGCGTCACGCAGCGCGTCATATTCGCTGGCCTCCACCGGGTACAGGCCGGCAAACACGGAGGGCTTGATCTCCTTGAAGCCCGGCAGCGGCTCGCTGGCGGCGGGCGAGACATGGGTGATGGTGTCGCCCACCTTGGCGTGCTTGAGCTCCTTCATGCCGGTGATGATGAAGCCCACCTGCCCGGCCGAGAGCGTGTCGCGTGGCGACGAGCGCGGCGTGAAGACCCCCAGCTGGTCACACTGGTGCTGGGCATCGGTGGCCATCATGCGGATGCGGTCGCGCGTCCTGAGCGTGCCGTTGACGACCCGCACCAGCATCACCACGCCCACGTAGTTGTCGAACCACGAATCGATGATCAGCGCCTGCAGCGGTGCATTCGGGTCGCCCTTGGGCGGCGGAATGCGGGTGACGATGGCGTCGATGATCTCGTCCAGTCCCATGCCGGTCTTGGCACTGGCCGGAATGGCATCGCTGGCGTCGATGCCGATCACGTCCTCGATCTCGGCGCGGGCGCTGTCGGGATCAGCCGACGGCAGGTCCATCTTGTTGAGCACCGGCACCACCTCGACGCCCAGGTCGATGGCGGTGTAGCAATTGGCCACCGTCTGCGCCTCAACGCCCTGCGAGGCGTCCACCACCAGCAGTGCCCCTTCGCAGGCCGACAGCGAGCGGCTGACTTCATAGGAGAAGTCGACGTGTCCCGGGGTGTCGATGAGATTGAAGAGGTACTCGGTGCCGTCGGCCGCGCGATGCACCAGCGAGGCGGTCTGTGCCTTGATGGTGATGCCGCGCTCGCGCTCCAGGTCCATCGAGTCGAGCACCTGGCTGTCCATCTCGCGTTCGGACAGCCCCCCCAGGCGCTGGATCAGCCGATCGGCCAGCGTGGACTTGCCATGGTCGATGTGGGCGATGATGGAAAAGTTGCGAATGTGCTGCATACCGGCGCGATGGGGGTTGGCAAAGAGGGCTATTGTAGTGGTTCGCGGGGGCTGCACGTGCAACGGAAGCAGCTGTTGCGGCGAATGTCCGTTCAACGGCAGGGAAACGTCCTCGCCATACGGCCCCCCATCAACGCAACGGGCCGCACTGGGCGGCCCGTCGTGTCCGTGTGGCGCAAGCGCCGCCCCTGCCTTGAGCAAGAGGCGGACGCGTGAGCCCGATGCCTTACTGGGGCCGGACCGGCACGTAGGAAGCCTCTCCACCTCGCTTGACCAGCAGCACCAGGGTGCGCTTGCGGTCCAGCTTGGCCAGCAGCTGCTCGAACTGGCTGGCCGAGGTGATGGGCTGGCTGTTGACCTGCAGCAGCACGTCTCCCTGACGCAGGCCCGCCTGGGCGGCGGCGCCATTGGGCTCCAGCCCGCTGATCACCACCCCGTCGCGCGGCTGGCCCTGGCTCTTGCGCTGTTCGGCCGTCAGGTCGGAGGCCATGATGCCCAGCCAGTTGGCCTTGGCCGGGGCCTGCTGTTCCGCCCCGCCCTTGCCGGCTGCGCCGCGTGCCTGCTCGCTGGGCACCTCGCCGACCACCACGTCCAGCGTGCGGGCAGCCCCGGCGCGCCAGACCTCGATGGATGCCTTGGTGCCAGGCTTGGTGTTGCCCACCAGACGCGGCAGATCGGACGAGCGCTCGATGACGCGACCGTCGTAGCGCAGGATGATGTCACCCGGCATGAGACCGGCCTTGGCGGCAGGTCCTTTCGGGTCCACGCTGCTGACCTGGGCACCGGAGGGCTTGGCCAGGCCCAGCGGCTCGGCGATGTCCTTCGTGACCTCGGTGATGGCTACGCCGATGCGGCCCCGCACCACGCGACCATTGGCCTTGAGCTGATCGGTGACGCGCATCGCCTCGTCGATGGGGATGGCGAACGAGATGCCCATGAAGCCGCCGGTACGGCTGTAGATCTGCGAGTTGATGCCGACCGCCTGACCATCCATGTTGATCAGGGGGCCACCCGAGTTGCCGGGATTGACGGCCACATCGGTCTGGATGAACGGCAGATAGTCACCCGTCTCGCGTGCCTTGGCCGAGACGATGCCGGCCGTGACGGTGTTGTCCAGACCGAAGGGCGAACCGATGGCCAGCACCCACTCGCCCACGCGCAGCTTGTTGGGATCGCCGATCGGCAGCACCGGCAGGTTGGCCGCGTCGATCTTCAGCAAGGCCACGTCGGTGTTCTTGTCCGAACCGATGAGCTTGGCCTTGAACTCGCGCTTGTCGGTCAGCGTGACATAGATCTCGTCCGCACCGTCGACCACGTGATGGTTGGACATCACATAACCGTCGGCGGAGATGATGAAGCCCGAGCCCAGGCCACGGGGAATCTCCTCACCGGACTGGCCAGGGGGCACCTGACGCTGGCGACCCTGCGGGTTGCCCGGCATGTTGGGGATGGCACCGGGCGGGAAGAAACGGCGGAAGAACTCGAAGAACGGATCGTCTGGGTCAAGCAGTTCTTCACCGCCCTGCCCCTGGGCGTTGCCGGCGTGCTCGGTCGTGCGGATGTTGACGACGGCGCCGCCGGTCTTCTCCACCAGGCCCGTGAAGTCGGGCAGCTGGCGCACGGCCTGGGCGTGCACGGGAGCGGGCTGCACCAGGGCGACCGTGCCGAACAGGGCTGCCACCGCCAGCGCCGAGCCCGCTGCCATGGTACGCAGCGAGCCTCGGGTTTGTCCGGCGACCTGGTGACAGGGCCGGTCAGAAGAATTGGGGATACTCATCGATCAGGAAGCCTCAAAAGCTCTGTGAGAATTCGGAAATCAGGCAACCTGCCCCGGAGGGGCATGGCCACCCCGCTTGCGCCAGACCAGCCAACGACGCACGGTCGCGGCATCAGCCGGGCCCAGCCGAGGCAGCCAGAGCAGGCAACTGCCACGCTGGATGGCAGCCTGCGAAGCGGAAGAAGGTGCCTCGGAAACGGTTGCAGCCTGCACCGGGGAAGGCATGAGAGCCTGTGCTTCGGGTGCAGACCCGTTCTCTAACGAACGGCGGGGGGATTCGGTGGACAGACCCGGATCCGTTGCACCCAGGGTATCGACGGCAAGGTGCAGCAACGGGCCCAGCCACAGGGTGCGCGGCTGTCGCGCGGCCAGCCACGGCCCGTCGGCCTCCCACTGGACGAACAGGGTCCCGTCACCATGAAGGCGCAATGCGATCGGTTGCCGGTACTGGATGCGTGCGGTGGCGCAGAGGCTGCCGGGGTTGCAGGTGGTGTTGCGGCGACTGCCGTTCAGGGCGCGGGGAACCCACCAGGACAGCCCAAGAAGGAGCGCAAAGGCGATGAAACGCAGCGGCTCGCCAGGCTCGGCCAGCCAGGCCACGGCAATGGCAAGCACGACCAGGACGAGCAGCAGCTGGTCGAGACGACGGCCGATGTCTGCCTTGGCTACGGGAATGAGCAAGGAATCAGGCATGGCGGCCATTCAGGGGAATGCGGAAAGGGCGAAGAAGAAAGAAGGAAAGCGAAGAAACGGCAACGACCAGCCTGCTTGGGCAGGTTGGTCGTTGCATGTCGGCACAGGCCTTGGGCCTGACCAGGAGGCGTCAGCGGAAGCGACGCAGCACCAGGGTGCCGTTGGTACCACCAAACCCGAAGGAATTCGAGAGCGCGACATCGATGTCCATCTCGCGCGCCTGGTTGGCGCAGTAGTCGAGATCGCACTCCGGATCCGGGTTGTCGAGGTTGATGGTGGGTGGCGAGACCTGATGATGCACGGCCAGCGCACTGAACACCGCCTCGATGCCGCCAGCAGCACCCAGCAGGTGACCGGTCATGGACTTGGTGGAGTTGACGACGACCTTCTTCGCATCATCGCCGAAGGCGAGCTTGATGGCGTTGGTCTCGTTCAGGTCTCCCAACGGCGTGGACGTGCCATGCGCGTTGATGTACTGGATCTGGTCGGTGTTGACCCCGGCATCACGCAGGGCATTCTTCATGCCCCGGGCAGGCCCGCGAAGGTCTGGCGCGGTGATGTGGTGCGCGTCCGAACTCATGCCGAAGCCGATCAGCTCGGCATAGATGCGGGCGCCCCGCTTCTTCGCGTGCTCCAGCTCTTCCAGGACCAGCACCCCGGCACCCTCGCCCAGGATGAAGCCATCCCGGTCGCGGTCCCAGGGCCGGCTGGCGGCCTGAGGATCATCGTTGCGCGTCGACAGGGCCTTCATGGCCGCGAATCCGCCCACGCCCAGGGGCGACAGGTTGGATTCGGCGCCGCCAGCCAGCATCACGTCGGCGTCGCCATAGGCGATGAGACGCCCGGCATCACCCACGCAGTGCAGCCCGGTGGTGCAGGCACTGACGATGGCATAGCTGGGCCCCTGAAGACCCAGCATGATGGACAGTTGCCCGGCCACCAGATTGATGATCGACCCCGGCACGAAGAACGGCGAGATGCGCCGCGCCCCGCGCTCGAGGTAGTCCTTGTGCGTGGTCTCGATCAGGGGAAGACCACCGATGCCGGAGCCCACGAAGGCGCCGAAGCGCTCCGCGTTCTCCTCGGTGACCTCCAGTCCACTGTCGCGAAAAGCCTGCAGGCCCGCTGCCACGCCGTAATGGATGAAGGTGTCGAAGTGCCGCAGCTCCTTCGCGTTCATCCAGTCGGCGGGGTTGAAGTCCCGCACTTCCCCGGCAATGCGCGATGGGAAAGGCGAGGCGTCGAAGCGGGTGATCGGGCCGACGCCCGACTTGCCGGCGACCAGATTGGCCCAGCCGGTCTCGACGTCGTTACCGACCGGCGAGATGAGGCCAAGGCCCGTAATGACGACGCGACGCTTGCTCATCAGCTCTTCGAATGCGCCTTGACGAAATCGATGGCCTGTTGAACCGTGGTGATCTTCTCGGCTTCCTCGTCGGGGATTTCCGTACCGAATTCATCTTCCAACGCCATGACCAGCTCGACGTTGTCCAGCGAATCGGCACCCAGGTCGTCCACGAAGGACGATGCGGTCTTGACCTCAGCTTCGTTCACGCCAAGCTGCTCGGCCACAATCTTCTTGACCCGCGCCTCGATATCCGACATTTCAATACTCTCCTGATGAGTGACGATGCCGGTACATGCTACCGGCTTTTTCTGGTTTCTCGATACCTACCGGAAAAATTTCCGGCGGGCTGGACGGCTTCCGTGAGGAAAGCCAGAACACGGTTACTCTGACGAAACGGGATTGTAGCGTCAAACCATGTACATGCCGCCATTGACCGGCAAGGTGACGCCCGTGACATACGATGCTGCCGGCGAAGCCAGGTAAAGCACCGCTGCCGCGATGTCGTCGGCCTGTCCAAGCCGGCCACTGGGAATCTGCTGCCTGAGCGCCGCCACCTGTTCCTCGGGCAGCGCCCGAGTCATGTCGGTCTCGATGAAGCCGGGCGCCACGCAGTTGACGGTGATGCCACGGCTGGCCACTTCGCGCGCCAGCGCCCGCGACATGCCGGCCACGCCGGCCTTGGCGGCCGCGTAGTTGGCCTGCCCCGGGTTGCCCATCTGGCCCACCACCGAGGTGATGTTGATGATGCGGCCGGTGCGCGCCTTCATCATGGGCTTGATGGCCAGGCGCGCCATGCGGAAGACGGCGGTCAGGTTGGTGTCGATGACGGCAGCCCAGTCCTCGTCCTTCATGCGCATGGCCAGCGTGTCACGGGTGATGCCGGCGTTGTTGACGAGAATGGACAGCTTGCCGTGCTCGGCCACGATGGCATCGACCAGGGCGGCGCAGGCCTCGGCGTCATTGACGTTGAGCGCCACGCCCCGGTGCGGGGCGCCCAGACGCTGACCGATGGCCTCTGCACCCTTCTCGGACGTGGCGGTACCGATGACCGTGGCGCCGGCACGGGCCAGCGTGTCGGCAATGGCCTGGCCAATGCCGCGCGAGGCGCCGGTGACCAAGGCAACCTGCCCTTCGAGGTTGCCGAAGATGGCGGGAATCGGGGTGGAATCTGTGCTCATGAGAACTTGGCCAGCGTGGATTGGAGGGAAGCGGCATCGCTGACGTTGTGCAGCTGCGCCTGGGGCGCGATCCGCTTGATCAGGCCGGTCAGGACCTTGCCGGGCCCGAACTCGACGAACTGGTCGACACCCTTGTCGGCCAGCGCCTGGATGACCTCGACCCAGCGCACCGGATGCCAGGCCTGGCGCACCAGTGCATCACGGATGCGGGCGGGATAGGTCTCGAAGGCCACGTCGACGTTGTTGACCAGCGGAATGGCCGGGGTCTTCAGGTCGATGTCGGCCAGGGCGCGCTGCAGCACCTCGCCGGCCGGCTTGAGCAGCACCGAATGGAACGGCGCCGAGACCGGCAGCACGACGGCACGACGTGCCCCCTTGGCCTGCGCAGCCTCGCAGGCACGCTTGACGGCGCCGACGTGACCGGCAATGACCACCTGGGACGGTGCGTTGAAGTTGACCGGAGCCACTTCCTCGTGCTGATCGCTGCCGGGCACGGCCCGGGCCTCGTCACAGGCGGCCTGCACGTCGACATCGGAAAGCCCCAGGATGGCGGCCATGCCGCCGGTGCCCACGGGCACGGCTTCCTGCATGGCCTGAGCGCGCAGCCGCACGAGCTTCACGGCCGTATCCAGGTCCAGCGAGCCCGCCGCGACCAGCGCCGTGTACTCACCCAGGCTGTGACCGGCGACGAAATCGGGCTCGGGCCCCCCTTCGGCACGCCAGGCTGCCAGATTGGCGATGCTGGCCAGCAGCATGGCAGGCTGCGTCCAGGTCGTCAGCGCCAGCTCTTCGGCGGGGCCTTCGGCAATGACCCTGGACAGCAGGGGCTCACCCAGCGCCGCATCGGCGCGCGCCACCAGGGCGTCGACCTCGGGACGACCGACCAGCGACGACAGCATGCCGACAGCCTGTGATCCCTGACCGGGGAATACGAATGCAACGCTCATGAATCCTGACTCTCCCTGGCTATGCCTTGTATCTTGTTCCATCCTCTGCCCGCCCGGGCATGGCCGGGAAGCAGAGCATCCCTCGTCAGAAGCGGATGAGGTTGGGCGCCCATGTGAATCCGCCGCCCACCCCTTCCA
>CAUVLK010000098.1:0-7818 GCA_963552635.1 uncultured Lautropia sp.
GCTGGTGGTGGTGGTGGATGCTGACGCCGGCCTGTTCACGACCGACTTCCGCGCCCCCGAGCGTCTCTTCGCCACCCTGATGCAGGTGGCCGGTCGGGCGGGGCGCCATCGCAGCGAACATGCCCGAACCCTCATCCAGACCCGCCACCCCGAGCACCCGCTCTTCGAGTCCCTGCGGCGTCACGACTACCCCAGCTTTGCGGCAGCCCAGCTGGCCGACCGGCAGGCGGGTGCCCTGCCGCCCTTCGGCTTCCAGGCCTTGCTGCAGGCCCAGGCTCGTGACCTGGACAGCGCCCTCGCGTTCCTTCAGGACGCACGCCAGTACCTGCTGCAGGCCATCCAGACGGCCCATGCCCGACAGCAACGACCCGGTACCTCCGGGCACGGATCGGGGCCATCCGAGGCCATCAGCGCGCACTCAGACACAGTACAGCACACGAATAGAATTACGAATTACGGCGCAAAAACCTCAAAAGCCGAAGCCTCGACAGACTCCGTAATTACGCATGACGTCAGCTTGAGTGAACAATCGACCCTTCAAGCCCCTGGAATCACCTCAGCACCCCGAGGCCAGGAAACGGGATCTGCCACGCCCAGCAGAATTATTGATAACGCTGAAATTTCAGCAGGATACCGAGGTCCCGCCATCCACCCTGACGCCCAGGTGGAAATCTGCGACCCCGTCCCCATGCCCCTGGCGCAGGTGAACAAGGTCTTCCGTGCGCAGCTGCTCATCGAGAGCAGCCACCGCCCCAGCCTGCACGCCCTGCTGGCCAGCTGGCAGGCCTCGGTGGGGGCAGGTGACCACGCCACCGGCGTGGCCGGCAGCGCGGCCCATCACCACAAGGGCGTGCGCTGGCAGCTGATCATCGACCCGCAGGAGATCTGACGAAGCCGCAGCCGCAACACCCGTTGCATGAACTCACCATTGCGACAGACGTCTGCTACCGATTCGTCCGATAATAGCCCCCCTTCCCGTCGGACGAAGACGCGGACACCGGCCCCGCCGACCCAGGCTTCCGGGCCTCCTGCATCTTGCACGTGAGCACGCACTTGCAACCATGCACCTCGGCATTCGCTGCCCTGTCCTTCCGTCCTGCCCGACCTGCCTGCTGTCCTCATTCCTCAACCGTGGCTGAACTCAATCCCGCACAGGCCCAGGCCGTCAAGCACCTGGACGGCCCCAGCCTGGTCATCGCCGGCGCCGGCTCGGGCAAGACCCGCGTCATCACCGCCAAGCTCCTGCACCTGATCGATGCCGGTTTCACCGGCCGGGCCATTGCGGCCATCACCTTCACCAACAAGGCGGCGGCCGAAATGGCCGAGCGCTTCGCCCAGCAGCGCAAGCTCCCTGCCTCCGAGCGTCCGACCATCTCCACCTTCCACTCGCTGGGCATGAAGATGCTGCGCACCAGCGGCCGGGGCATCGGACTCAAGCCCTCGTTCTCGATCTTCGACAGCGACGACTGCGCCGGCCTGCTGGCGCAGCTTTTGCAGACCACCGACCGCAAGCTCATCCGGCTGGCCGCCACGCGCATCTCGCTGTGGAAGAACGCCATGACCGAGCCCGAGACGGCGCTCAAGGAAGCCCGAGGCGAGAGCGAGCTGCGCATCGCCCGCGCCTACATGGAGTACCAGGCCACGCTGGAGGGCTACCAGGCCGTGGACTTCGACGACCTGATCCGCCTGCCGCTCAAGCTCCTGCGCCAAGACGAGGAAGCCCGTCGCCTCTGGCAGGAGAAGCTCCGCTACTTCCTGGTGGACGAATACCAGGACACCAACGTGGCGCAGTACGCGCTCCTGAAGGAGCTGGTGGGCAACCGCACGGGTCTCACCGCGGTAGGTGACGACGACCAGTCCATCTACGGCTGGCGCGGCGCCTCGCTGGAGAACCTCAAGCGCCTGGGGCAGGACTTTCCCAACCTCACCGTCATCAAGCTGGAGCAGAACTACCGCTCCACCCGCACCATCCTGCACGCGGCCAACACCCTCATCGCCAAGAACCCCAAGCTCTACACCAAGACGCTGTGGTCGGCCCTGGGCGAAGGTGAGCCGCTCAAGGTGCTGCCCTGCGACGACGACGAGGACGAAGCCGAAACCGTCGTCAAGCGCATCCAGGCAGCCCGCTTCGAGAAGCGCCTGAAATGGTCGGACTTCGCCGTGCTCTACCGCGGCAACCAC
Source organism: uncultured Lautropia sp. (assembly GCA_963552635.1). Lineage (GTDB taxonomy): Bacteria > Pseudomonadota > Gammaproteobacteria > Burkholderiales > Burkholderiaceae_E > Lautropia. Next base: position 2,182 of record CAUVLK010000098.1, read on the forward strand.
CAGGCGCGGGTCATCGAGCAGATGCTGCGCAAAGAGCACATCCCCTATCAGATCTCCGGCGGCCAGTCGTTCTTCGACCGTGCCGAGATCAAGGACCTGTGCGCCTACCTGCGCCTGCTGGCCAACGACGACGACGATCCGGCCTTCATCCGCGCCGCCACCACGCCCCGACGCGGCATCGGCCCGCAGACCCTCAAGCTGCTGGGCGAATACGCCGGCGAGCGCGACATCAGCCTGTTCCAGGCCATGTTCGAGGCCGGCGTGGAAAGCCGCCTGTCCGATCGCCAGCTGCATCCGCTGCGCGTCTTTGGCGACTTCATCAACCGCCTGAAGTGGCGTGCCGAGCGTGAACCCGCCTCCACCGTGCTGGATGCGCTGATCAGCGCCATCGACTACCAGGCCTACCTGTCCGAACAGGGCGACGAGCGCAGCGCCACCACCCGCTGGCAGTACGTCTGCGAGTTCCGTGACTGGATCGGCAAGCGCGCCGACGATGACGGCAAGACGCTGGTGGACATGGCCCAGCACATCTCGCTGGTGACCCGCCTGGAAGGCCGCGACGAGGACGGCGACGCCGTGCGCCTGTCCACCGTCCACGCCAGCAAGGGGCTGGAGTACCCGCACGTCTTCCTGATCGGCGTGGAAGAAGGCATCATGCCCCACGCCGGCCGCGAGGATGACGGCCTGGACGACGTGAACGGCTCGCCCGTGGACCGCGAGAAGATCGACGCCGAACGCCTGGAAGAAGAGCGACGGCTGATGTATGTCGCCATCACCCGCGCCCGCAAGAGCCTCACGCTCTCATGGTGCCGGCAGCGCAAGCGCGCCCGCGAGATGGTGGACTGCCAGCCCTCGCGCTTCATCACCGAGATGCAGCTGGAAGCCGAAGGGACGCGCAACGTCCCCGTATCGGCCGACGAGGCCCGCAAGAAGCTGGCGGCGCTGCGTGCCATGCTGGAACAGCGGGGCGCCGTTCCCAGCTGAAAGGAAAACGCCCCATTCCTGCAGGCCGGAACCTGCATGAATGGGGCGCTGAAGAGAAAGCGGGGGCTTACTCGTCGCCCTCTTTCTTCTCTTCCAGCTTGGGTGCCTCGAAGTTGGCGCCCCCCTCGTTGGCCATGTAGACCACCGCGTTGGCAACCTCCTGATCGGAATACTCGCCACCCGCCTGCGGCGGCATGGCGTTCTTGCCCTTCGTGGCCGACTGCAGCAGCGTGTCCAGGCCCTGCGCGATGCGCGGCGCCCAGGCAGCCTTGTCACCGAACTTGGGTGCGCCCGAAACGCCCGCGGTATGGCAGCCCGTGCACACGCCCTTGAACACTTCCTCACCGGTCCGGGCCGGGCCGCCCTTCTTCATTTCCTGCAGCTCGAAGCCGGCCACCGGACGAATACGTGCCTCGATGACTTCAGAGGACATCTCGTCGGTCGCACGCGGGCGGCTGCCGGACGCCCCGATCATCGCCGAAATGATGACGACCGGCAGGACCAGTGCCGTCGTCACCACCACGACCAGCTGGGTGTTCGACTTGAAGAACCGCATCTTCTCGCCGGTCTGCTTGCCGGCAGGGGTGTTATTGGCCATGAATGCTCCGCGCTGCTTTCGATAGAGTCCAGGTATCCGGGCACGGCACCGCATTCCCGCCTGCGGCAGGTCGATCAGGGCCGGCACCCATGATGAATCGCGCTTTTATAGAGCAAACCCCTACTGTCAGTGTTGATCAGGATCAGCTCCCGGCCAGAGCGGCCCGCCAGACGGCATGGCACCCGCCGGCAGGACCGTAAAAACGCGCTGACCGCCCGGCACACCACCGAGCCCCCCGCTCCCAGAAACGGCCAGATCCTCTGGAAAGACCAGATCCAGTTCACGGACCGTACCGCCAGAACTGGACGCCCGTCCGGAAAAGCAGTATTCTTCCAAAGCTCAGCGCGCCCGTAGCTCAGGGGATAGAGTATTGGCCTCCGAAGCCAAGGGTCGCACGTTCGATTCGTGCCGGGCGCGCCACTTCCCCTTCCTGGTGGGGCCTTCATGTCCGCATCCACCCCTGCCCAGCGTACCCTCACCACCGCCCGCTGCCTGCTGGCCGCCGGTGCCTTGGTGTCGGCCTCCGCCATCGTACGCTCCTCCATTGCCGGCACCCTGCTGGCCTGGCTGCTCATGCTGCTGGGCGGTGGCATGCTGGTGGCCGCCCGCCGCGCCGACTGATCCCGCCCCTCCGGGCGCCGCCTACCGCCCCTCTTCCCGTGCCCGCCGGGCACGCTCGAACAGCTTGTCGTGAGGCTCGCCCACGGTGCGATCATCACTCAACGTGAGCGGATCGTCATCGATCTCGTCTTCCCAGACGGCCTGGGCAGCCGCCTGCGACTCCCGGTCATTACCGATCCCCACCGGCAGGTCGGCGCCTTCATCCGGCGACCACGTCGGCTCATCGGCCTTGGCTCGGTCGGCGCGCCCTGCCGGCGGCGCATTGTCCGCTCCAGCCTCGTCGATCGCCGCCGGGCCCGGCTCGGTGACAACATCCGCGTCAGCAGCACCTTCAGCGGCAGCTTCGCCGCCGGCCGTTGCCCCCTCGGCCGCCTCGCCTTTCTCCGTCGTTCCGGTCTCTTCTTCGGCGCCCAGCGCATCCGCCCAGTCGGCCCCCACCAGCAGCGCCCCGCCAAACTGCGCCTCGGGCCGGAAAGCCCCCAGGCCAAACAGCTTCAGGAAGGACTCGGCATCCACCCGCCCCTGCTCGTAGGCCTTCAGAAAACGCTGGGGTGACGTGAAGTCCCAGCTGCCCACCGGCAGCGGCACGGACGGCTGCACGTAGAGCCGGCCTTCCAGCGCAAAGACCGGCGTCTTGCGGTTGTAGGTACGCGTGGTCAGCACCAGCGTCTGGCCCGGAACATCGGCCACCAGATCCACCGGTACCGGATCCACCAGACTGCCCGAGCAGGCCGGCACGCCATCCAGCTCCACCGGCTGCACCAGCGGCGGCAACGCGCTGGCGGCCTGCAGCAGATCGAACAGTTCCCGCTCGGTACGGCAGTCCTGCAGACGCTTCACATGCGGCACGAACATCACCGTGCGCTCGGAGCGGACATGCAGCGCGGCCGGCATCAACCGTGCGTCACGCCGGTATTCGCGCCAGCTCAGCCTCTGCAATTGGCGCTCGGTCAGCGTGGGCGGCGGCAGCGCGCAGCCAATGCGGATCTCGGGCGCCGCCCACAGCAGCTGCCGGAAATGCTCGCCCCCCAGCACCGCCCGCATGGACTTGCGATAGATGCCCCCCTGACGGAACAGCGGCGCATCCTTGCGAAAGAGATTGAGCCAGGCCATGTTGGTGCGCACCCCGGCCAGCTCGCGCTCGTACCAAGCCAGCGCCCGGCGGCTGTCATTGGCATGGACCAGGCAAGCCATGAAGGCGCCCATCGAGGTTGCCCCGATGACACGCGGGCGCAGCTCGATCTCGGCGCGCAGGACTTCCCAGAAGCCTGCCTGCCACCAGCAACGATGCCCACCACCCGCAAAGACCACCTTGTCAAACATGCAATCGATCCAGTAGTTACCCGGCCCACAGCCGGGCCCGCTCTCATTCTACCGTCGGCCCCCCGTCAGGCCAGCCATGCGCACCCCAAGGCAACAGATGCCCACAAAAGAAAACTGGCCACGCTCAAGCGCCGCCGCGACCCGCGACCCGCGATCCGCAGCCCAAAGCCCGAAGCCCGAAGCCCGAAGCCCGAAGCCCGAAGCCCGCACAAGTCTTCATCAGCCCACAGGCTTGTCAGGCGCGATAATTCGCGCATGAGCAACACGCCTGCACCGCCATCGACGCCCTCTCACGGGCCAGGCCGCAATCCCGACAGCCCACCCGCCCCCTGCCCGGCACGGGCAAGGAGCCGCGGCGGCACGGCCGCCCACACCCCACCTCATCAGGGCCTGCCCCCGGTCTGGCGCGAAGACGCACGCATCCTGCTGCTGGGCAGTTTTCCCGGCAATGCATCCCTGGCGGCCCGGGCCTACTACGCCCACCCGCGCAACCAGTTCTGGCCCATCATGGGCCGGCTGACAGGCGAGCCCACGGCCGAGCTGCCCTACGAGGCGCGACTGGCCCTGCTGCGCCGCCACCGCATCGCCCTGTGGGACACGGTGGGCCGCTGCCACCGCCAGGGCAGCCTGGACAGCGCCATCCGCGAGGCGCTGGGCAACGAATTCCAGCCCCTGCTGGCACGCCTGCCCCACCTGCAGCTGATCGGCTTCAACGGCCAGCATGCAGGTCGTCAGCAGGCGTTCTTTCAGTCGCTGGGCTACCAGACCGTGGTACTGCCCTCCACCAGCCCGGCCCACGCCAGCCTGAACCTGGACCAGAAAAGTGAGCGCTGGCTCTCGGCGTTACGCCCGTTTCTCAGCCCTTAGACCTCACCCCCGGCAGGAACTGCACCACCAGGAACAGGCACGCCACCGAAGCGATGGCCATGTCCACCAGCCGCACCCGGATGCAGCGACGGCGCGGCGCATTGAGGATCGCATGCGGTGTGGCCGTGGGCCGATCCTCCGGCACCGGATGCCCGTCCCGCTCCGCATGCACCTGCGGCATCGAAGTCCCTTCCGATGCCGGTTTCGTATCCGATGAAGCCATGATCGTCTCCGCTCAGGCGCCGCGCTCGGCCACCAGCGCCGGGTTGAACGCCGGGTCGTTGTACATCTTGAACTGGCGATACACCTTGAAATAGGCCTTGCCGGCGCGGCAATCGGCCATCAGCTCATCCAGGCAGCGGCCCAGATCATCGCGCTGCGTTTCCAGCCGTGCCAGCCGGGCGCGCGAGGCCTCGCGGTGCGCCTCATCCACATCGGTGCGCTCGGTCTGCGCGTTCATCGCCCGCACCTTCAGCGCCATGATCGACATCCGGTCGATGATGCTGCCGGCCGTCTCGCTGTTCATCCGCGCCCCCTGACCCGCCAGGCTCACCGGCGAATCACCGCCCACCGACGACGGATCCACCAGCCCCAGCCCCAGCAGCAGCAGCTCGTCCACCCGTTCGGTGGCGTCATTGCGCGCCTGGTTGTAGCCGTCGATGGCCCGCTTGTTGCCGGCAATCTCCTCGGCCGAGACGCGGGTACGCCGCGCCAGATCCTCCTCGTCCCACAGCAGGCTGTTGAAGCGATGGTTGTTGCCCACCCAGTGCCACAGCAGCACCTGCGTATCGTCCGTGGCCGGCGCCTGGTCCAGCGCATGGCCGTCCGGCGCCACGCCCGCCTTGGGCCAGCCCGGCAGCGCCAGACACTGCTGATGGAAGGCAATCACCGCTGCACCGTTCAGCACCCGACGACTCTGGTTGTCTGCACCCTGCATCTCGTTTCACTCCATAATCGGTGGAAGACCACTGAATTATCCACAAATGCGACCACTCATCGTTCGTCTGCCGAACTGGGTCGGCGATGTCGTCATGAGCCTGCCCACCCTCTGGCACCTGCATCATCACGGCTATGCGCTGCAACTGGTAGGCAAGCGCTGGGCTGTCCCCCTGCTGGCCGGCTGCGGCTGGCCCGTGCACACCCTGCCCGGCACCCTGCGCGAACGGGCCCGCCTGCTGCGCGGCCTGGCCCGGGATGTCCGCACGCTCGACGCGGATTTCGACAAGCGCCTCAACACCCTGCTG
>CAUVLK010000099.1:0-7806 GCA_963552635.1 uncultured Lautropia sp.
CGAGCCGACCAGGTAGCCACGCACCACGGCTTCCACCAGGATGGGCTTCAGGCGCTTGACCAGCATCGAGCGGCCCTGCACCAGCGGAATCTCGTCGGGCTGCACCACCGATTCGGGCGCCTCGCCCGTGAGGTGATTGGGCACCACATGCTTGAGCTTGTCGAACCAGAACAGCGCCAGCGTGTTCAGTACCCGGCCCTTGTCGGGGATCGGCTCGGCCATGATCACATCGAAAGCCGAGAGCCGGTCGGAAGTCACCATCAGCAGGCGATCCTCGCCCACCGCATAGTTGTCGCGCACCTTGCCACTGCCCAGAAGCGGCAGCGAATGCAGGCGCGGGGACGGCGCAGAACTCATGAAACGAAACTCCTTCGGGCGGATGGGGTGCCGGCCAGCGCCACGGTGCAGGAGACAGGACAGGCACAATGGACCCACGCCTGCCCGCAGCCTTCCGTGCCCCGGAACCGACAACACCGAAGAATAACAGTCTGCGATCCGGTACAGTAGCCCATTGACCGAATGATCCCTGATCCAGCCCGGAATATCTTTCTTCCCATGAGCATGAACACCCATCCCATCACCTTCGGCCTCGCGGCCCTGCTGCTTCTGCCTGGCCTGGCCCAGGCGCAGATCAAGACCCAGCCCGATGGCCACTGGCGCCAGATCCTGGGGGCTGGCGCCTCGTTCGCCTCGGGCAACAGCAACATCAACAGCTTCAACCTGCACTACGACCTGGCCCGCCAGACCCAACACCACACCGTGGCGCTGCGCGCCCAGGCGCTCTACAACACCAGCAACCACAAGACCAGCGCCCACAACAACACCCTGGAATTCAACGGCAAGCGCAATCTGAGCGAGCGCCACTACATCTTTGCCAACACCAGCTGGTACCGCGACCGCATCGCCAACCTGTCGCACCGGCTGGCCGCTGCCTTCGGTCGGGGCTACCAGGTCACCACCACCACCAACGACGACTGGAGCGTGTTCGCCGGTCTGGGCTACTCGGAAGACCGCTACACGGTACCCACCATCGTGGCCGACCAGCTGCGCACCCGCTACGGCCGCACCGAACTCACGCTGGGTACCGAGTCCCACCACCAGCTCACCGACACCACCACCGCCCACCAGCGCCTGGTGTTCTACCCCGCGCTCAACCGCAATCACGACCGGCGCGCCGAGCTGCAGGCCGACCTGAGCGTGTCCATCACCCGCCAGCTGGCGCTGACCGCCGCGGCCGAACTGCGCTACAACAGCGACCCCGGCACCAACATCTACAAGATGGACCGGCGCTTCATCACGGGCGTGAGCTGGAAACTGCTTGACTGAGGCACGCTGAAGGGGCGCACGAGCGCCCCCCGCGAAGCCGATGGCCGCATGGCCCCTCAGGCTGGCATCAGCCCCCTGCATCCAAGGCCCCCTGGCATCCAAGGCCCGCTGTTCGCCAGCCCGCCATCCGTGGCGCGGCCCCCACACCCTTCCCCACCCGGCAGCCGGCACCGGCCATTCAGGGCCACCTCCCTCAAGGGTCGCGCGGGCGATGCGCACAATCCGGGGCATCTGCCACCAGGGTCGCATCCGCTCATGGCCACACTCTCGCCCAGCCTCAACGCCATCCGCCAGGACACGGGTCTCTACCGGGAACTGGACGTGCTCGAACGCCTGCAGGAATCGCTGCCGGCAGGCTACGACATCTTTCACAGCGTGGCCTGGCATTCGGTGGAGAACGGCCAGGACCGCCACGGCGAGATCGACATCGTGGTGCTGGGCCCCACCGGCCACCTGCTGCTAATGGAGATCAAGTCCGGCGGCGTGCAGCTGCGCGACGGCGAGCTCTTCAAGCTCTACAGCAGCCGCGAGCACGACGTGCGCCGCCAGCTGGCCGTGCAGCGCGCCGCGCTCCTGCACCGCCTCAAGGAAGCCGGCCTGCATGCCTTCGTGAGCCACTGCCTGGTACTGCCCGACTACCGGCTGGAAACCGGCGACATCGTGGCCCTGTCGCGCGACCGGATCATCGACGCCGCCGACTTCCCCTTCCTGGGCACCCGCGTGCAGGAACTGATGCGCCATGGCGACTCGCAAAGCGACATCGAGGCGCTGCGCCGCTTCCTGTCCAACGAATTCCAGGTCTCGGTGGATCTGTCCGCCCTGGACCAGCAGCTGCAACGCACCACCCAGCGCCTGGCCGAAGGACTGGCCACCTGGGTGCCGCGCATCCAGGCACCCAACGGCCTGATCCGCATCCAGGCCACGGCCGGCTCGGGCAAGACCCAGCTGGCGCTGCGCCTGCTCAACGATTCCGTCACCCAGGGCGGCCGTGCGCTGTACGTGTGCTTCAACCGGTCGCTGGCCGACCACATCAGCCGGCTGGCCCCGCCCGTGGCGGACGTGACCAGCTATTCCGAGCTGTGCGTGACCTACTACCGGCGCAACTACGGCGAGCCCGACTTCGCCGCCCCCGACAACTTCGACCTGCTGGCGCGCGTCTACTGCGAATCGGCCGAGGAATGGAAGCCCACCTACGACCTGATCGTCATCGACGAGGGCCAGGACTTCCAGCCCGCCTGGGTCGAGAGCCTGCTGCCGCAGCTGAAGGCCTCCGGACGGCTCTACCTGCTGGAAGACGACGCGCAGCGCCTGTATGACCGCGCCCGCTTCGATCTGGCCGACGCCGTGACGCTGACCTGCAACGACAACTTCCGCAGTCCGCGCATGGTCTGCGAAGTGATCAACGCCCTGCACCTGTCCGACCAGGCCATCACCCCGCGCAGCCCCTACGCCGGCGAGCTGCCGTCATTCCGCGTCTACGAGAACGAGAAGGGGCTGGTGCGCGAAACGGCCGAGGCCGTGCGCAACCTGCTGCATCGTGGCATCGCCATGAAGGACATCGTGGTGCTGAGCGGCCGCGACCGCTTTGCGTCCACCATCCTGAACACCCGCTGGCTGGGCCCCTTCGAGACGCGCCGCTTCAGTGGCGACTACACCCCCGACGGCGACCCGATCTGGACCCACGGCGACGTGCTGGTCGAGACCATCCACCGCTTCAAGGGCCGCAGCGCCGCCGGCGTGGTGATCACCGAGCTGGACTTCGAAACGCTGACCGAACGCGAGCGCCGCGCCCTCTTCGTGGGCATGACCCGCTCGAACCTGGCGGTGGAGCTGGTGCTGTCGCCGGCCGCCGAAAGCTGCCTGGCCATGCAGCTGGCTGCGTCCTGAAGTGACCCCCAGGGGCCCTCACCGTCCGGTGACCGGGCCTTGGCCGCCTGCACCACCCGTGGGCCAGCGCTGACGGCTTTCAGCGCTGGCCCCGCAACCAGGCCGCCCGCGATGCGAACCGCTGCCTGATCACCTGCGCCAGCCCGGGCAGCTCGGAAGCGGCCTGCAGTCGCGCCGGATCAGGGCGATGCTCCCGCTGCAACGCCAGCAGATCCGACAACGACATGTCGGCATTCGGCCGCTCGACCAGCACGACCTCATCCCCTTCCCGCACGCGCCCTGGCTCCAGGACACGATAGAGCCATCCGGTCAGCCCGTGCTCGTGGATGAACTTCGCCAGCCCGCTCACCTCGAAACGGTGATCGATCCGCCAGCAGACCGTGCGCGGCTGCGTGATCTGCAAAAGGCAGCTCCCCAGCCGCACCACATCCCCCACGAAGACATCCTGCTCGCACAGGCCGGACGAGGACACGTTCTCGCCCAGACAGCCCGGAACAAACGCCTCCCGCAACGCAGGAAAGGCGTCAGCCAGCCGGGCGTAATGCTCGACCGGATACTGATGCAAGGCCCGATCCGGCCCGCCGTGATAGCGCTTGTCCACCTGCTCATCCCCGGCCACGCCCTGTACGCCCACATCGATGGTGCGAACGCGCTCCTCGAAGATGCCCGACAGATCCCCTTCCTCCCCCAGGGGCTTTTCTTCCCCGATGAACAGCGCATCGGCCGAAGCATCACCTGATCTCCGCGATTTCACCAATCTCCTCACAATCTTCTCCATGGCCGTCCTATCATCACGGCCTCGCCGGTACTTCCAGCTACCCTGAATCTCGGCTCAACCCGAGCTTTTATCCACTGAAACCAGGGATCCTCTGAACACGTCCCGCGAACCGGCGCGCCACGGAACGGAATGCGATGGCCGCGCGGACTTGTTCAGAGGATCCCCGGCTCAGTCCACTTTCTTTTCTGAAGGAACATGCTGATGTTTTATGCAATCGTGGCCGTCAAACTTATCCTGGGCCTTCTGGCCCTTGTACTGGTCATCAATCTGACCGGCAAGGGCAATCTCGCGCCCGCCTCGGCCAGCGACCAGGTGCAGAACTATGTCCTAGGCGGGATCGTCGGCGGAGTCATCTACAACACCGACATTTCCATCCCTGTCTTCATTGTCATTCTGGCCATCTGGTTTGCAGCGGTCCTGTCACTTCGCTGGCTGAAGAAACACAACAACCTGGTCAAGCAGCTCGTGGACGGGAAGCCCGTCATGCTCATCTCGCGCGGCAAGATCGATGTGGAAGCGGTGCGCAAGGCAGACCTCTCGGCCCACGAGCTGTCCTTCAAGCTGCGCATGCAGGGCATCTATTCCGTCAAGGAGATCAAGCAGGCCATCCTTGAACAGGATGGACAGCTCATCATCACGTCCTTCGGAGAAGAGAATCCGAAATATCCGCTGATCACCGACGGAAGCATTCAGGAAAGCACGCTTGAGATGATCGACAAGGACGAAGAATGGCTGAAGGCCGAACTCAAGAAGCTGGGAATCGAGGATGCCAGCGACGTGTTCCTTGCCGAATACGACAGCGGCAAGATTTCCATCACGAAATATGAAGAAAAATAAGGAAATCGCCTACCACCCGATCCGTGAGCCCGCCTCGCCGGGCTCCCGCTCCTGCCGCGGCAGCGGCCGCGTGCCCACGTAGGCCGCACCCAGCACAAAGAAAAGGCCCACGCCCAGTGCCAGCAGCCAGGATGGCCGCGCCCCGATCCAGAAGATGACATAGCCTGCCGCCATGCCGGCAAAGGCCATGCGCCGCCCCTTGCGGCTGATGGCCCCCTCTTCGCGCCACTGGCGCAGCGGCCGGCCAAACCGTGGATGCTCCAGCAGCCAGCGCTCGAAGCGTGGCGAACTGCGTGCAAAGCACCCGACGGCCATGATGAGGAAGATGGTGGTGGGCATGACCGGCAGCATGGCGCCAATGAAGCCCAGCGCCACCATCAGCCAGCCGGCCGCGAACCAGAGCCAGCGCATGAAAGCCTCTCCGGATGGATCGGAATGGTCCGAAGATGCTACTTCATGCGCCCGCCTCCTGGCACACGGGCTGAACGACAGACCAACCGATGGCTTCCACGCCACTTCCCCCCGGACTGTCGCCCCCTCTGACGCCCCCGCACAGTCATTCTGCGTCCCGCCGCACCATCCTGCGCCCAAAGTCGCCGAATTCAGGCAGAATCCGGGTCGCGCAGGGCTGGCCATCGCGCCGACCCGGCCGGGCCGATCAAGAAAGTGCCCCATCGCCCCACGTCGTTCGCCCGTTGTTCTATAGTTATACAAGTCACAACGAGAACCCTCCTGCATGTCCTCGTCCAACGAGCCTACGGCCCAAGGGCCTTCCAGCGGCCCGGCTTCCACCGGCGGTGTTTCCTCTGCTCCTGCAACGGCTGGCGGCAAGGCAGGCGCGGCCCCGGCCACTCCAACCCCTGCCCCCTCACCGGTTGCAGGCAAACCTCGCGTCACGGTCGCCGCGTCGGCACATGCCGACGTACCCGTCCCGCCGTCCGGGGCCACACCCACCGCCTCTCCTCCACCCCCCAAGCGCCCCCGGCGCTGGAAAGCGCTCGACAATGACCTGAAGCGCATCGGGCTGCTGGAGCAGGCCACCGCCTTCGTGGCCCGGCCGCTGGTGGCGCCGGGCATCGCGCTGGCCTTCGTGGTGCTGGTGGGTGCCGCCGCACTGGGGCTCACCGGCATCCAGCCCGGCACCTTCATGGTGGTGGTGGCCACCGTGGTGGGGGCCTACATGGCGCTCAACATCGGCGCCAACGACGTGGCCAACAACATGGGCCCGGCGGTGGGCTCCAATGCACTCACGCTGGGCAGCGCACTGCTCATCGCGGCCATCTTCGAGACCGCCGGCGCCATGCTGGCGGGCGGCGAAGTGGTCAACACCATCGCCTCCGGCATCGTCTCGCCTGAAGTCGTCCAGAACGCCGACACCTTCATCCTGCTGATGATGGCGGCCCTGCTGGCTGCTGCGCTCTGGCTGAACCTGGCCACCTACATCGGCGCTCCCGTCTCCACCACCCATGCCGTGGTCGGCGGTGTGGTGGGGGCCGGCATCATGGCGGCCGGCGCCGACTCCATCCACTGGTCCAGCATGGGCAGCATCGCTGCCAGCTGGGTCATCTCCCCGGTGCTGGGCGGCATCATCGCCGCCATCATGCTCGCCTTCATCAAGGCCCGCATCCTGTACCGCGACGACAAGATCGCGGCCTCCCGCTTCTGGCTGCCCATCCTGGTGGGCTTCATGGCCGGCACCTTTGCCACCTATCTGGCCCTGAAGGGCTTCTCGGCCCTCATCCAGATCAGTCTGGGCGTCTCGGTGCTCATCGGCATCGTCGTCGGACTGGCCTCCTGGAAGCTGTCGGTGCCCCTGGTCCTGCGCCAGTCCCAGGGCCTCGAGAACCGCAAGAAATCGGTGCGCAAGCTGTTTGCCGTGCCACTGGTGTGCTCGGCAGCGCTGCTCTCGTTCGCCCACGGCGCCAACGACGTGGCCAATGCCGTCGGCCCGCTGGCCGCCATCGTCCACACCGTCCAGGCAGGTCGCTTCGAAGACTCGGTGTCCATCCCGTTCTGGGTCATGGCCATCGGCGCGCTGGGCATCAGCTTCGGCCTGATGCTGTTCGGCCCCAAGCTCATCCGCCTGGTGGGCAGCGAGATCACCAAACTCAACCCCATGCGCGCCTACTGCGTGGCGCTGTCGGCCGCGCTCACCGTCATCCTCGCCTCCTGGCTGGGCCTGCCGGTCAGCTCGACCCACATCGCCGTGGGCGCCATCTTCGGGGTGGGCTTCTACCGCGAATGGCACGCCGCACGACGCTCTCGGGCACTGGGTGCCGTGCAGGGCAAGGTGCTGGCCCCTGAAGAGCGCAAGCGCCGCCGCCTGGTACGCCGCTCCCATTTCGTCACGATGGCGGCTGCCTGGGTGGTGACCGTGCCCGTCTCGGGCGTGCTCTCGGCGCTGCTGTTCCTCATTCTGAGCTACGTCATGGCCTGATGGCGCTGCGGCAAGGGGCCTGAAAGGCCCCTGCTTTCCTGGCCATCTGCTCCGGCCCCCAGCCCCTAGGTTGCCTCCACTGCTTGCCCGCTTCCCGATCGGCGGACGCAAAAAGGGCCGGCCTTATCCGCCCATGCACAGGAACATGACGGAAGGTACCGGCCCGACGGACCGACCCCGAAGGGCCGGCCGGACAGGGACTGCCGATCGATCAATCGATCGAAGCCGACACAACGATCAGGTGATCGAAGCCTCGTAGATCGACTGGATGGACTGGTCCAGCGCCTTGTTGAACTCGGCGTCGGACTGCTTGGCGCTCAGACCCTCGGACAGCGCACGGCTGAAGCTGGCGATGATGCCCTTGTTGCGGGCCAGACGACGGTTGGCCTCTGCGCGCTCGAAGCCGCCCGACAGCGCCACGACCTTCAGCACTTTCGGGTGAGCAACCAGCTCATCGTAGGCACCATCCTTCTCGGGGATGGTGAGCTTCAGGATGACCGGTGCCGACACTTTCTCCAGGCGAGCCAGGATGCCTTTCTTC
>CAUVLK010000100.1:0-7737 GCA_963552635.1 uncultured Lautropia sp.
TTGCCTTCATGTAAAGCAATGGACGACAGACGGTCGGATGGAGACTCACCAAGGCCTTGTGATTGGCGGCAGAGGTGCGGAAGACCGTCCGGACGCTTCCCTCATGAGTTTTGAGGAAAAGGGGGCGAATGATCGGTTTTTTATATCGGGATAATAAATACAGCCTATTCAATTATGAACGGGGCATGAACAGTATCGGCTGTCCAGACGAGAGGCGGAGAGGGCGGCCGGCCCGTGAGCATTGCCGGCGACCGCCATGAGGCAGGCCTTCCCTTGCTCAGAGGCTTGCCAGGCGGTGCGAGGCGGGCGAGCCGCTCGTCGTGACCTGCTTTCCTGTGTGCAATCCGGGTAAGAATGAGTCACAATCACGACGTTGGCCGGAAAGCACTTGAATCGCCCCGAAAAGGACGCATTGTGGAATGGTCAGTCGTCAGGCAGATCCATCGACATTCGCCTGACCTTTCTGGAACATCGCTGGCCCGACCGGGAGGGGCCCCTGGCGTTGTGGTGGATGTCACGATGGCACCTGCCGGACGTCGCCGGGTCACTTGATCGGTCCGGATCAATCGCTAGAATCGGTCGGATGACACTATCCAATGATCCTTCGGTCGTCCTTGAGCGGGAGCAGCTGGCTCTGAAGCCGCCTCCGTTGTACAAGGTGCTCCTGTTGAACGATGACTTCACGCCGATGGACTTCGTGGTGCAGGTTCTGCAGAAGTTCTTCTCGATGAGCCTGGAGAAGGCCACCGACGTGATGCTGCAGGTCCATCACGAGGGCCGCGGCGTCTGTGGCATGTTTCCACGGGATATCGCGTTGACCAAAGTCGAGCAGGTAAGTGGATTTGCCCGTCAGCATCAACATCCGCTTCAGTGCGTGATGGAGGAAGCATGATCGCCCAAGAGCTGGAAGTCAGCCTGCACATGGCCTTTGTCGAGGCCAGGCAGCAGCGCCACGAATTCATCACTGTCGAGCACCTGTTGCTGTCGCTGCTCGACAACCCATCGGCGGCCGAAGTGCTGCGGGCCTGCGCCGCCAACATCGACGAGCTGCGCAAGAGCCTGACGGGCTTCATCAAGGAAAACACCCCGGTGGTGCCGGGCACCGAAGAGATCGACACGCAGCCCACGCTGGGCTTCCAGCGGGTCATCCAGCGGGCCATCATGCACGTGCAGTCCACCTCCAACGGCAAGAAGGAGGTCACGGGGGCCAACGTGCTGGTCGCCATCTTCGGCGAGAAGGACTCGCACGCCGTCTATTACCTGCACCAGCAGGGTATCACCCGGCTGGATGTGGTCAACTACATCTCGCACGGCATCGCCAAGGCCCAGCAGCAACAGCCCGGCAAGGACGAGCCCCAGGAGGCCACGGCCGAGGGCGGGGGCGATGCCAATCCCCAGGGTGCACTGGAGCAGTACACCACCAACCTCAACGTGGCGGCCCGCGAGGGTCGGATCGACCCGCTGATCGGCCGCGAGAGTGAGCTGGAACGTGTCATCCAGGTGCTGGTGCGCCGGCGCAAGAACAACCCGCTGCTGGTGGGCGAGGCCGGCGTCGGCAAGACCGCCATCGCCGAAGGGCTGGCCTGGCGCATCGTCCAGGGCGACGCGCCCGAGGTGCTCAAGGAGGCCACCGTCTACTCGCTGGACATGGGTGCGCTGCTGGCCGGCACCAAGTACCGCGGCGACTTCGAGCAGCGCCTGAAGACGGTGCTCAAGCAGCTGCGTGCGGACCGCCATGCCATCCTGTTCATCGACGAGATCCACACCCTCATCGGGGCCGGTTCGGCCTCGGGCGGCACGCTGGATGCCTCCAACCTGCTCAAGCCGGCGCTGTCGTCGGGTGAGCTCAAGTGCATCGGCGCCACCACGTTCACCGAGTACCGTGGCATCTTCGAGAAGGACCATGCGCTGTCGCGGCGCTTCCAGAAGATCGACGTGGTCGAGCCGACGGTGGAGCAGACTGTGCAGATCCTGCGCGGTCTGAAGAGCTACTTCGAGGAGCATCACGGCATCCGCTACACCGGAGCGGCGCTCACGGCGGCGGCCGAGCTGTCGGCCAAGTACATCACCGATCGCCACCTGCCCGACAAGGCCATCGACGTGATCGACGAGGCGGGTGCCGCACAGCGGGTGCTGCCGCGTGACAAGGCCAAGGAAGTGATCGGCAAGGCTGACATCGAGGCCATCGTCTCCAAGATCGCCCGCATTCCGCCCACCTCGGTCAGCGGCGACGACCGCAGCAAGCTGCAGTACCTGGAGCGTGATCTGAAGAACGTGGTGTTCGGCCAGGATTCGTCCATCGAGGCGCTGGCGGCCGCCATCAAGATGGCGCGCTCGGGTCTGGCACGACCCGAGAAGCCCATCGGCTCGTTCCTGTTCTCGGGCCCCACGGGCGTGGGCAAGACCGAGGTGGCGCGGCAGCTGGCCTTCACGCTGGGTATCGAGCTGGTGCGCTTCGACATGTCCGAGTACATGGAGCGTCACGCCGTCTCGCGTCTGATCGGCGCGCCTCCGGGCTATGTCGGCTTCGATCAGGGCGGGCTGCTGACCGAGGCCATCACCAAGAAGCCGCACGCGGTGCTGCTGCTCGACGAGATCGAGAAGGCGCATCCGGACATCTTCAACATCCTGCTGCAGGTGATGGATCACGGCACGCTGACCGACAACAACGGACGCAAGGCCGATTTCCGCAACGTGGTGCTCATCATGACCACCAACGCGGGGGCGGCCGACCTGCAGCGCCGTTCCATCGGATTCTCGGACACGCGTGAGCCGGGTGACGAGATGGCCGAGATCAAGCGGCTGTTCTCGCCCGAGTTCCGCAACCGCCTGGATGCCATCATCAGCTTCCGTCCGCTGGACGAGGAGATCATCCTGCGGGTGGTGGACAAGTTCCTGATGCAGCTGGAAGAGACGCTGCACGAGAAGCGGGTGGAGGTGATCTTCACCGACGCGTTCCGCAAGTATCTGGCACGCGAGGGCTTCGATCCGCTGATGGGCGCACGCCCCATGCAGCGGCTCATCCAGGACACGGTGCGCAAGGCGCTGGCCGACGAGCTGCTCTTTGGCCGTCTGCAGCATGGCGGCCGCGTCACGGTGGATCTGGACGACGCCGGCAAGGTGGCGCTGGAGTACCACGAATCCTTCGATCCGCCGCCGCCTGAGCCGGAAGACGAGGCAGAGGTCGAGACGGTCGAGAGCTGAGGCCAACCCGGATCAGCGCGGGGCAGCCGTGGGGGAAACCCTGCGGCTGCCTTTTTTGTACCTGGGGTGCGCCTGTCGTGTCCGGGGCACGCCATGGGATGCGTCGTCGCGATGGGTTGTTTGGGTGCCACGTTCCGTGGTTTTATGCAAACGGGGGGCTTGCCGCCGATCCGCAGTTGCTGTCCGGGTATCCAGGGCAGCACGGGCGTGCCTGGGAGAGACGGGATCATGCGGGCATGCGATCGAAACGAGGCATGTTCGATGTCGAGATACACCCTTACCCAAGCGGCTGCCGAGCGTCTCCTGAAGGACCTGGACATTGCGGTGGTCAAAACGATGAGCCGTGTCGTCGCGGATGCGCGCGAGCATCTGTGGCTGCTGGAAAGCATCTCCACCACCGATGTGCTGACTGACAGTGACTTCCAGCGCCGGCTGTGCCGCCATGTGGGCATGCGTGGCAAGCTTCGGATGCGCCGTGAGGAGCTGTTCATGATCCTGGACGGCATTCGGCGTGTGCCCCATCGCAACTATCCGGACGTGCTGATGCAGATCAGCGAGCTGACCGGGCAGGTGGAGAAGTCGGTGGCCTCGGAGGTGCTGGCCCTGCTGGAGCCCGACCAGCCGACGATCGACCGCGAGGTGCGCGAGCTGATGCCGCGCTACGGCTTCCAGCCGCTGCCCGAATCGCCGCTCTTTGATGAATGCGTGGCCTATCACCATTGCCTGCGGCAGGTGATGGAGCAGGTGCTGGCGCTGCCGCTGGCCGGCTCGCTGCTGGCGCGTCTGGACCAGGCCATCGGCGAGGGGGCAGGGCAGCTGTCGCCGCTGCGCAAGCTGAACCTGCTGCTGTCCGGCTCTTACCGGACCGTGGCGCTGCTGCCCAACCTGGAGGCCGTGCGGCGCGCCATTCCGCGCCATCAGCCCATGCCGGCACCGCAGGTGCCGCCGACCGTGACGGCCACGCCGTCGGTCATCAATACCCGGCCCGGCGTGCGTCTGCACCTGTGCCGTTGAACGGCCGGCTCCAGGTGGTGGGGAAAGTGCCGGGTATTACACCGGCACGCGGCCGATCACCAGGTATTCGAGCAGTGCCTTCTGGACGTGCAGCCGGTTCTCGGCCTCGTCCCAGACCACGGATTGCGGACCGTCGATGACCTCGGCGGTCACTTCCTCGCCCCGGTGTGCGGGCAAACAGTGCATGAAGAGCGCGTCCGGATGGGCGCTGGCCATCATCGGTGCATCGACGCAGAAATTGGCAAAGGCCGCACGGCGTGCCTCGTTCTCAGCCTCATAGCCCATGCTGGTCCAGACGTCGGTCGTCACCAGATCGGCGCCCGCGCAGGCTTCGCGCGGATCCTCGAAATAGCGCAGGTGCTTGCGCTCGGCATCGCTGATGCGAGCATCGTCCAGCGCATAACCCGGCGGCGTGGAGATGTGGACCTGGAAGTCCAGCAGCCGTGCGGCCTGCACCCACGTGTAGCTCATGTTGTTGGCGTCGCCCACCCACGCCACCGTCTTGCCCTGGATGCTGCCGCGGTGCTCCATGTAGGTGAAGATGTCGGCCAGGATCTGGCACGGGTGGTATTCGTTGGTGAGTCCGTTGATGACCGGCACCCGCGAGGCGGCGGCGAAGCGCTCGATGATGTCCTGCTCGAAGGTGCGCATCATGATGATGTCGCACATCCGCGAGATTACCTTGGCGGCATCATCCACCGGCTCGCCGCGGCCCAGCTGCGAATCCCGCGTGTTCATGTAGATGGCGGCACCGCCCAGCTGCAGCATGCCAGCCTCGAAGGACAGGCGGGTGCGGGTGGAGGCCTTCTCGAAGATCATCACCAGCGAGCGGTCCTGCAGCGGATGCCAGGTCTCGTAGTTCTTGAAGCGCTTCTTGATGAAATCGGCGCGTTTCAGCAGGTATTCGATCTCTTCGCGGCTGAAGTCGTCGAATTTCAGGAAGTGCTTGATGGGCAGTGTGCTCATGGTCGGGGCTGTCGTGTCGGCGTGGATTCAGGGAAAGGCACATCGGGTGGGGACATGCCCGGCGAAGGCGCTGGAGGGGGCGGGTCAGCGAAAGTGCCCGGTCATTCAGGTGCGGGTGGGGAAAGTTGCTCCGGGAAAGCAGGATGAGAGGGTGGGGCGCAGCCTGCGGGCAGGTCGTGACGCCTGCCTGCGGATAGCAGCCTGTTCAGCCGGCAGTCTGTCCTTCCTGCAGGAAGCGCCGGATCAGCGGTGCCAGCCGCTGAATCAGTTCGTCGGCCTCGGCATCGGACAGGATGAGCGGCGGCAGCAGCCGCACGACCCGTTCGGCCGTGACGTTGATCACTAGGCCTTCGTCCAGCGCCATCTTCACCAGCGCGCCGCAGGGGCGATCCAGCCCGATGCCGATCATCAGGCCCTTGCCCTGCATGCCGGTGAAGCCCTTTGTGCCGGCCAGTGCCTTCTCGAAGCCCTGGCGCAGGCGCTCACCCAGCACTTCGGCACGGGCCACAAGGCCGTCGCGCTCCATCACCTCCAGCGTGGTGAGGGCGGCGCGCATGGCCAGCGGGTTGCCGCCGAAGGTGGTGCCGTGGTTGCCGGGCTGGAACAGGCTGGCAGCCGGTCCGTGGGTCAGCACCGCGCCGACCGGCACGCCCGACGCGAGTCCCTTGGCCAGCGTCATCACGTCTGGCGTGATGCCGGCCCACTGGTGGGCGAACCAGCGGCCGCTGCGGCCCATGCCGCTCTGAATCTCATCCAGCATCATCAGCCAGCCGTGCTCGTCGCACAGCCGCCGCACGCCCTGCAGGAATTCCGGCGTGGCAGCCGTGATGCCGCCTTCGCCCTGAATGGACTCCAGCAGCACGGCAGCGATCGTTGGGGCGGTGCTGTCCTGCCGGGCCAGCGCTTCGAGAGCGGCCAGATCGTTGAAGGGCAGACGAGGGAAGCCGGGTACCAGCGGCTCGAAGCCTTTCTGGACCTTGGGGTTCGCCGTGGCCGACAGCGTGGCCAGCGAGCGCCCGTGGAAGGCATGCTCGAACACCACCACCCGGGGCTCGGCGATGCCCCGGGCATGACCGTGCAGACGGGCGAGCTTGAGCGCTGCTTCGTTGGCTTCCAGGCCGGAGTTGCAGAAGAAGGCGTTGGTCATGCCTGCCCGCTGCGCCAGCTGGCGGGCCACGGCGTCCTGCAGTGGCACCTCGAAGAGGTTCGAGCTGTGTATCAGTTTTGCCACCTGATCCTGCAGCGCGGCCACCAGATCGGGGTGGGCATGACCGAGTGTATTGACGGCGATACCGCTCAGAGCGTCGAGGTATCGTCGGCCCGCCTCATCGAACAGAATGGCGCCCTGGCCACGCGTGAAGGCAACGGGCTGGCGCAGGTAGGTCGACATCAGGGGGGCTTGGCAGGTCATGCGCGTGTCTCGGTTTTTCCATCCATGTACCGGTATCATACTTCCATGCAGCAAGAACCAATGAACCCATCCGCGTCTTTCGGCGACGGGATCCCGGGTCAGGAGACACTCGCTGGCGGCTTCCCGCCCCCGGCATCCGACGCCACCGCCCATGGCGCGTGCCCTGTCGCGCCGGCTTGCCCGGAGGCTCCGTCCGACCCGGTGGCGCATGTCCGTCACGCCGCCCGCTTCGTCATCATCGGCGAGACCCATGAAGGTCGCCGCTTTCGCCCCAGCGACTGGGCCGAACGCCTGGCAGGCGTGATGGCGCCCTTCCGGCCCCGCAAGAAAAGTGGTGCGCGGTCCGGTGTCGGCCAGTTCCACCTGGGCTATTCGCCCTATGTGCTGCCGTCCATGTACCAGGGCTTCAAGTGCGTGATCGTCGATCGCCGCCTGCATGACGTCGAGCCGCTGGCGCACAATTTCGTGCTCAACTTCGCGCTGGACAACCGGTTGCGGACCGAGGCGCTGGATTGAGCGCGGACGGGTGTTGTCAGAAAGCTGTCAATTAACATTCTTTGATATTCACGACTGCCTTTAAGGGGCCGGGCTTGTCAAAAAAGCTACAGCCCCGTCGTAGACAGCGCAGCTAACCTTATGAATTAACGACGTTTTCTAATTGTCAGGTTGCTCTTTGGCGGACTTTCTGGTCTCATCGCTCCCATGTGGAAGACGCCTTTCAACCCGCGTGGCCAGAAGAGCCCGACAGCAGCGCCGGCAATGGTTGCCGAAGCGCCGCGCCTGCCGTTCCGTGTCGCAGCGTTCGGCCTGGGCCAGCGCTTCATGCGCCTGATCGAGCTGATCTTCCAGTGCGAGGCCCAGAACCCGCACCGTTACCAGCTGGCCGATACCCGCACGGGCGGGGAGTTCGACAT
Source organism: uncultured Lautropia sp. (assembly GCA_963552635.1). GTDB lineage: Bacteria > Pseudomonadota > Gammaproteobacteria > Burkholderiales > Burkholderiaceae_E > Lautropia. The sequence continues at coordinate 7,510 of CAUVLK010000100.1, forward strand.
CGCGCTGGTCAATCTCACCATTCCCGGCGGCGTGGATACGGCCCGCCGGTTGCGCAGCCTGCCGCGCGCCATCCCGGTCATCGGCGTGGGACGCCGGGCCAACCGCCTGCGCGGGGCGGACGATCTTCTGTTTGCTTCCTTTGCCCAGGACATCCTGGCCGTGCTCAACCGTTCGGCCGATGTGCTGGTGGCCCGTGCGCAGCAGCACGCCATCAACCGCAACACGCT
>CAUVLK010000101.1:0-7703 GCA_963552635.1 uncultured Lautropia sp.
GCACGGGCATGTCGTTGGCCATCATGCCGCAGCTGCCGCAGACCGCCATGCGGCACGACCACCGGTAGGTGAGGCTGCCATCCAGATGGTCCTTGATGTACTGCAGGCCATCGAGCACCGACATGTCGTGCGTGAAGGGGACTTCATACGACTGATAGTGCGGAGCGCTGTCGGTGTCGGGGTTGTAGCGCATGCACTCGATGGTGATGGTGTGCGTCTCTGCGCCCTGAGCATGCGTGGATGCAGCAGCCTGGCCCGTCGAGGCCTGGGGCGTGCTGTCGGACGATGCAGGGGTTGCGGCGCTGGTCGTGGCAGGTCGGTGGTGTCCGCCAGCCTCGGTCTCGTCGTGCCGCACCCGGCGCAGGACGGTTTCCTGCAGGGCTTCCATTGCTGTCACGGTGGCTGTCGTCATGGTCAGGACATCTCCGCTTTCTTGCCGGCGCCGCCATAGACGCGGGCACGGGGTTGAGACTTGGTGATCACCACGGGTTGCAGGGTGATGTCGGGGGCGCCGTCGCCGGTGTGGTGGGCCAGCGAGTGCCTCATGAACCGGGCGTCGTCACGCTCGGTGTAGCCGTCCAGTCGCTGGTGGGCCCCCCGGGATTCCTTGCGTTGCAGGGCTGAGTGCGCCATGGCCTGCGCCACTTCCAGCGAGTAGCCCAGCTCCAGGGTGGTGAGCCAGTCGGTGTTGAAGGCGAGGCTGTGGTCGTCGATGCGCACGCGGCGATAGCGTTCCCGCAGTTCGGCCAGCTTGTCGCAGGTGGCCTGCATGCCTTTCTCGTCGCGGTAGATGCCCACGCCGTCTTCCATGGCTACACGCATCTCGTCGCGGATGGTGGCGCTGCGCTCGGCACCGGGGCCGGCATTGCGAGTCGGATCCAGCCAGGTCAGGATGCGCCGTTCGGCGTCCTCGGCCTGCTTGAGCATGGCGGTGTCGGCCTGGCCACGGCCCCGCTCGGCCGCCACGGTGGCTGCGCCTTCACCGGCCAGGCGGCCAAAGACCAGCAGCTCGGCCAGCGAGTTGGAACCCAGGCGGTTGGCACCGTGAATGCCGACGCTGGAACATTCGCCGGCGGCGAAGAGGCCCTGGATGGGGGTCTGGCAGCACCCGTCGGTGAGGATGCCGCCCATGGTGTAGTGCACGGCCGGGCAGACGGGAATGGGATCCTTCACCGGGTCGACGCCGGCAAAGGTCTCGGCGGCTTCGGCAATGAGCGGCAGGCGCTCGTGGATCTTCTTCTCGCCCAGGTGGCGCAGGTCCAGGTGAACGGCCGGGCCGTGGGGGGTGTCGACGGTGCGACCTTTCTGGCGCTCATGCCAGAAGGCCTGCGAGAGCCGGTCACGCGGGCCCAGCTCCATGGCCTTCGGACGCGGCCAGGGATCCAGCGGGCCCAGGCCGTAGTCCTGCAGGTAGCGATAGCCGTCGCGGTTGACCAGGATGCCGCCTTCACCACGGCAGCCTTCGGTCATGAGAATGCCGGAGCCCGGCAGGCAGGTGGGGTGGTACTGCACGAACTCCATGTCGCGCAGCGGCACGCCGGCCCGATAGGCCATGCCCATGCCGTCGCCGGTGAGGGTGCCGGCGTTGGTGTTCTGCCGGAACACGCGGCCTGCGCCGCCCGTGGCCATGACCACGGCATTGGCAAAGAGCGCCAGGCGTTCGCCGCTGGCGATCTCGACGGCCAGCACGCCACGCACGCGGCCGTCCTCGGCCAGCAGGTCGGTGCAGAAGAACTCGTCGTAGCGCCGGATCTGCGGGTACTTGAGCGAGGTCTGGAAGAGGGTGTGCAGGATGTGGAAGCCGCTGCGGTCGGCCGCGAACCAGGTGCGGGGCACCTTCATGCCGCCGAAGTAGCGGACGTTGATGTGTCCGTCATCCTTGCGGCTCCAGGGGCAGCCCCACTGCTCCAGCTGGATCATCTCTTCAGTACAGTGCTCGACGAAATATTCGACCACGTCCTGTTCGCAGAGCCAGTCACCGCCGGAGACGGTGTCGTCGAAGTGGTTGTCCAGGCTGTCGTCGGGGCGGATGACACCGGCCGAGCCGCCTTCGGCCACGACGGTGTGTGAACGCATGGGAACAACCTTGGAGACCAGAGCGATCTCCAGCCCAGGGTTGAGTTCGGCGGCCGCAATGGCGGCGCGCAGTCCGGCACCGCCGCCCCCGAGGACGATGATGTCTGCCGTTGCTGTATGCATGAGGCTCCCTGTCCGGTTATTGACATAGTTTTGCACATTATCAGGGAGGATCAGATGCCTAGGGGGATGGTCGGGTTTGTGGGCTTGATGGGGGTCAAGGAGTGTCTGTTAAGCTAGACCATTCGTTCACTTTCGACCTGGATCCATGCCTGACAACGCCCGTTTTCCTGTCATTGTTTCCGATGTTTCCGGTGCTTTCCGATCGTTGCAGGGGCGCGCGCGCCGTGTTGCCGCAAAGCAACGGACAGGGCTTGTGCTGTCGCTGATGGTGGCGGGCGGGCTGGGTGTCGGGAGCGCTCATGCACAGACGCAGGTGGTGCCGTCCGGGAAGGTGATGGAGGTGCAGGCGGCCGATGGGACCGTGGGGGCCGGGAAGGCCTCGGCTTCCCGGGAGACGGCAGCCCAAGGGCAGGGAATCGCCCAGTTGCGGCGCTTTGCCACCCGAACGCCGGCCGCGACGGGGACGTTCGTGCAGACGCAGCTGGGGGGCGGCGGACGTGGCGGTTCGGCACGCTCCAGCGGCAGTTTTGCGTTCGCGCGGCCGGGCAATTTCCGCTGGGAGATCGACAAGCCCGATCCGCAGCTGATCGTGACGGACGGAAAGAAGCTGTACTTCTACGATGAGGGCCTTCGGCAGGTGACGGTCCGCGAGGCCAGCGAAGCGATCCAGGCGACACCGGCGGCGGTGCTGTTCGGCGTGGGCGATCTGGACGAGGCATTCAAGCTGTCGGAGGTGGGGCAGTACAACGGGGTTGCCTGGGTGGAAGCGGTGCCCCGCTCGGCCGATAGCGGTTTTGACCGGATCCGGATCGGGATGCGTGACGGGCTGCCGGTGGTGATGGAGGTGGTGGATGCGTTCGGGCAGATCAATCGCTTCGAATTCGCCAAGCTGGCCACGAATGAGCGGATTCCGGCCGAGCGCTTCCAGTTCAAGGTGCCGGCCGGGGTGGATGTGCTGGAGTGAGTGGCGCATCAGGGAGCAAGCGTGATGGATGGTGATCTGTTCGACGATCTGCCCGAGGCGGTGCCGGAACAGGCATCAGAACAGGGGCCGCAGCAGGCACAGCTACCGGCTGGGGCTCAGGCCGCCACGCGGACACGAGGGGCAGAAGCCGGAAGCAGCAGTGGCGTGCCACTGGCGGAGCTGCTGAGGCCGGCAACGCTGGATGAGGTGATCGGGCAGAAGCACCTTCTGGGGCCGGACCGACCGCTGCGGCTGGCGTTCGAGTCGGGACAGCCGCATTCGATGATCCTCTGGGGGCCGCCGGGTGTGGGCAAGACCACGCTGGCACGGCTGACGGCGAACGCCTTCGGGCATGAATTCATTGCGCTGTCGGCCGTCTTTTCGGGGGTGAAGGATATCCGTTCGGCGATGGAGCAGGCCGAGCGCAACCTGCAGGCGGGACGCCACACCATCCTGTTCATCGACGAGATCCACCGTTTCAACAAGGCGCAGCAGGACGCTTTGCTGCCCTATGCGGAATCGGGGCTGATCACGCTGATCGGGGCAACGACCGAGAATCCGTCCTTCGAGGTGAATTCCGCGCTGCTGTCACGTGCGCAGGTCTATGTGCTGAAGTCGCTGGACGACGAGGAGCTGAAGGCGCTGGTCGAGCGAGCGCGGACACGTGCGCTGCCGGGGCTGGCGTTCGAGCCGGCAGCCATCGACACGCTGGTGGGCTATGCCGATGGCGACGCCCGACGGATGCTGAACCTGCTGGAACAGACGGCCACCGCCGCACGGGCCGCCGGCGTGGCGCAGATCACGCCAGCCTTCCTGGAGCAGGCACTGTCCCTGAATGCGCGGCGCTTCGACAAGGGCGGCGACAGCTTCTATGACCAGATCTCCGCCCTGCACAAGTCGGTACGGGGTTCCCATCCGGATGCGGCGCTGTACTGGCTGTGCCGCATGCTGGATGGCGGGGCCGATCCGCGCTACCTGGCACGTCGCATCGTGCGGATGGCGTGGGAGGACATCGGGTTGGCAGACCCGCGGGCCATGCAGCTGGCCAACGATGCCGCGGCCACCTATGAGCGCCTGGGCAGCCCCGAAGGCGAGCTGGCGCTGGGGCAGGCGGTGATCTATCTGGCCATGGCGGCCAAGAGCAATGCGGGCTACATGGCCTACAACCAGGCGGCTGCCTTCGTGAAGAAGGACAAGTCACGGCCAGTGCCGGTCCACCTGCGCAACGCGCCCACCAAGCTGATGAAGGAGCTGGGTTACGGCCATGCCTATCGCTACGCGCATGACGAGCCCAATGCCTATGCCGCCGGTGAAACCTATCTGCCGGAAGGAATGCGCGAACCGGGCTGGTACAAGCCCGTGCCGCGCGGGCTGGAGCTGAAGATCGGCGAGAAGCTGACGCAGCTGCGGACGTGGGATGCGGAGGCTCGGCGCCGTGAAAGAAGCAAGGCAAGAAGCACTGCGTCGCCTCATGATACGGTGTCGAACCAGGAAGAGCAGTAGAGCAAGTAGTAGGGCAGCTTGTTTCAGGCGCTTTTTTTTTGGTGCTGCAGGGGCTGCGTTGCCCCTGCACGTTCCAGCCGTGAGAGAAGGGGCCTGAGCCGGATTACCGCCCCTGTGTCTGGCGCCGCTTGCGCACCGCCTGCGCCAGTGTCTGCAGCACGGGAATGGTCTGTTCCATGCTCAGACAGGCATCGGTGACGGAAACGCCGTATTGCAGCGGTTGGCCGGGCTGGATGTCCTGGCGACCTTCGTTCAGGTGGCTTTCGATCATCACGCCGGTGATGCGGGCATCGCCTGCGGCGATCTGGCCGGCCACGTCCCGGGCCACGTCGATCTGGCGACGATGCTGCTTGCTGCTGTTGGCGTGCGAGAAGTCGATCATCACCTGTTCGCGCAGGCCGTTCTTCGCCAGCAGCTGGCAGGCAGCATTCACGTCGGCGGCGCTGTAGTTGGGGGCCTTGCCGCCGCGCAGGATGATGTGGCAGTAGGGGTTGCCGTGGGTCTCGAAGATGGCGGCCACGCCCATCTTGGTGATGCCCATGAAGGCGTGCGAGGCCTGGGCTGCCAGAATGGCGTCGGCTGCCACTTTCACGCCGCCGTCGGTGCCGTTCTTGAAGCCCACGGGGCAGGACAGGCCACTGGCCAGCTGGCGGTGGCTCTGGCTTTCGGTGGTGCGTGCGCCGATGGCGCCCCAGCTGATGAGTTCGCTGATGAACTGGGGCGAGAGCAGATCGAGGAATTCGGTGGCGACGGGCATGCCGAGCTGCAGCACGTCCAGCAGCAGCCTGCGGGCCATTTCCAGCCCCTGGTTGATGGCGTAGCTGTCGTCCATGTGCGGGTCATTGATGTAGCCCTTCCAGCCGACGGTGGTGCGAGGCTTCTCGAAGTAGACGCGCATCAGGATGAGCAGGTCGTCGGAGAGGGCATCGGCCTGTGCCTTGAGCTGGCGGGCGTAGTCCATGGCCTGGTCGTGGTCATGGATGGAACAGGGACCGACGACGACCAGCAGTCGATCATCCTGGCCGAAGAGGATGCGGCAGATGGCGGCGCGGCTGTCCTCGACGAGATGGGTGGTCGAGTCGGGGACGGGCAGCCACTCCTGCAGCAGGGCCGGAGTGATGAGGGGACGCACCGTCTTCATGCGGGTGTCGTCCACCCGGCGGGTGCTGCTGGGGTTGAGCGGGGTGGCGGAGTGTGCTGCGGTGGTCATGGTCTGGAAGCCCTGGATACCGTTTTACTTCCAGTATATTGCTCTGCAGCAGTCATCGCCTCCCCCGGAGTTTATGGGGGAAGGTTAACCCTTGTGGGCGATGATCCGGGCGCACCATGATCGAAGGTGTCGTCTGGGCGCGCCGTGCTCTAAGGCGTGATCTGGGAGGGTGTGGGTTGCCCGCCTTCGACTATCCGGGTTTTTCTGTCCGGGCGTGAGGCCTCGCCTGGTCGGTGAACCGGAAACGGTTCAGTCGGTCAGTTCGAGAATGACGACGTGCTTGTCGGCCAGCGGCCAGGTGCGGCCGGCGATACGCTCGTTGTTGAAGCGGGCAACAACGGTCTCGGGCGTGTCGCTGAGCGACTTCATGCGCGAGGTGGAGACACCCGCAGCGCCACGGGGCGGGATGCCCGGGGGCGGGACGGTGCGGCCGAAGGACATGGTGTCGCGGCGCACGTCGAAGTAGCCGCGCGGCCGGCTCATGATGACCATGGCGCGGGCGTCCGGGTCGGCATGCACGATGCGCTGCAGGCGGAAGTTGACGATGTCGCTGCTGCGCGGGAAGGGGCTTCGGTAGATGTGGTGCGTGGGGTAGCCCGGCGCACTGATCACGAATTCGTAGGCCTGGCTGCCGCTGGCCTGGAAGCCGCCCCAGCGGCCGTTGGTGCCGGTGCGCTGGCTGTGGACAGGGGTCTGGCTGGTGCGGATGCCGGTGTTGGCATCGACCGTGTAGACCTCGACCTGCGCGCCCTTGAGCGGCAGGTTGGTGGGAAAGCCGCCGTTCTGGCCCTCCACGCCGCTGACCATGCCGTCCAGCGTGACTTCCCGTTCGGCCACGATCTCGGGCTGGGCAGGCGCCTTGCCGGTGATGAACTGATGCATGACGCCGAAGGCTGCCGCGGAATGGGCCACTTCGCGGTGGTCGGCTCCGGGCAGGACCTGGTTCCGGGCACCCTTGAGCGCCTGGCTTTCGGGGCGGATGTTGGTGCTGAGCAGCGGGTTGCCGATCCACTCGCCGGTGGATTGGGCGTACTTGTCGTTGTTGTCGGAACGCAGGGTGAGCCACTGGATGCCGGTGGGCACTTCGTTGCCCTGGGCGTCCTTGGGCCGGTTCAGGCCTTTCAGGAAGTTGGACAGGCCCGAGAACTCGCTCTGTTCGCGCAGGCCCTTGACGGCCCAGACGCCATGGGCGGGCGTGCCGGCCAGGATGGCGTGGCTGACGCTGGCCTGGCCATCGCCGTTCTGGATGTAGTTGCGGATGGCGTTACCGCCGCGGCCGCTGCCGATGAGGATGACCTTGTCGGTCTTGTCCCGGGCCTTGATGGCGGCGACTTCGGCTCTCAGGTAGGCCATGTAGTCGGCGCTGCTGCTGCGGCCGGCCTGGGGCTGGGTGTCGTCGTCACGCGCGTAGGGGTAGGGCAGGTTCAGCGTGTGCAGCTTGGCGGTGGGCCAGCCGTTGGACTCGAAGCGCCACAGCATGGTCTGCCAGCTGGCGGCGCTTTCGCCGTTGTCATGCACGAACAGGATGGACGGGTGTGTATCGAGGGCTGCGGGCTTGATGACGTTGCAGCCTGCCAGCAGCAGGACGCCGAGACCCGCTGCTTGCAGGGTTCGGCGTTTCGGGGCTCGAAACTGGGGTTTCGATGACACGGTTTCCTCCGGATCGGGCATTCGTGTGATGCAGGGGCGCAGACCAGCGCCTGCCGGTCTGGCCGGTGACGCTGCGGGCATTATGCCCGATCCCCCCAGGGAGATCCGGACAAGCCCTCGGAAAGGCGCCGAGCAGTCCTGGCCCCTCCATGTCCCGGCATGGGGGAGGGGCAGGAC
>CAUVLK010000102.1:0-7640 GCA_963552635.1 uncultured Lautropia sp.
GTGGACCTGTGGCTGCCCGAGGGCGCCAGCCTGGCGGCCACCCGGGCGCAGTCCGAACAGCTGGAGACCTGGCTGGCCGGGGACCGTGACGTGCAGAGCTTCGTGGCCTACGTCGGCAACGGCAGCCCGCGCTACTTCCTGTCGCTGGACCAGCAGCTCTTCCGCACCAACTATGCGCAGTTCGTCGTGCTGACCCCGGACGTGGAAGCCCGCAACCGGCTGATGCCGCGACTGCAGGCCGAGCTGGCCAGCAACTTCCCCGGCGTGCGTGCCCGCGCATACCTCACGCCGCTGGGCCCGCCCGTGGCCTTCCCGGTGCAGTTCCGCATCGGGGGGCCGGACGTTGGCACGATCAAGCGCATCGCCAACCAGGTGCTGGAGGTGGTACGCGCCAACCCCTACACCGTCGAGCCGCACCTGAACTGGGGCGAGCGCAGCCCCAGCATCCAGGTCGACGTGGACCAGGACCGAGCGCGTGCCGTGGGCCTGTCCAGCGGACAGATCAGCCGGATGCTGGGTGGCGTCGTCGACGGCGCCACCATCGGCACGCTGCATGAGGATGACCAGCTGCTCCCGGTCGTCATCCGCGCCCCGGAGAATGAACGCAACGACCTGTCGGCGCTGGGCTCGATCCAGATTCCCACTGCCCGGGGCGGCACCGTCCCGCTGTCGCAGGTGGCCACGCTGCGCCAGGTGATGGAGGAGCCCATCCTCTGGCGCCGAAGCCGCATCCCCACGCTGACCGTCAACGCCGACGTCGTGGACGGCGTGCAGGGACCGGACGTGATGCACCAGATCCAGCGCCAACTGAAGACGATCCGGGCCGGGCTGCCGGCCGGCTACCGCATCGAAGCCGGTGGCCCCGAGGAGGAGAACGTCAGCGCCCAGGCCTCCATCATGCGCGGCATGCCGCTGATGGTGGGCCTGGTGCTCACGCTGCTGATGCTGCAGCTGCGGCGCTTCTCACTGGTGCTGATGGTGATGCTCACCGCGCCGCTGGGCATCGTCGGGGTGGTGGCGGCACTGCTCGTCTCGGGCCGGCCCTTCGGCTTCGTCGCCATGCTGGGTACCATCGCGCTGGCCGGCATCATCATGCGCAACACCGTCATCCTGGTGGACCAGATCCGACAGGACATCGATGAGGGGCACACGCAGTGGGAGGCCGTGCGCGAGGCCACCGTACGCCGCTTCCGGCCTATCACCCTCACCGCCGCCGCGGCCATTCTGGCCATGATCCCGCTGTCGCGCGACGTGCTGTGGGGGCCCATGGCCGTCTCGATCATGGGCGGCCTGGTGGTGGCCACGGTACTCACGCTCCTGATGGTGCCGGCGCTCTACGTCGCCTGGTACCGCATCCGTCCGCCGCAGCGCACGGCTGCCTGACAGCACGCCTCGGGGTCACTGTTTGCCGGATACAACGTCGGTGACGCGGCCCCGGGCCTGCCCCTGGTGCAAACAGGGGAGGGTAGGTCCCTCTCGGCGCCGCAACCAGGGTCCGGCCCGCATCCTCTTTCCTGTTTCAGCTAGAATCATTGAGATTGACGCGCTGCCTGCGGCCCGTGCCTTGCCGGGAAACGACGTCCCGCGCCGCATCGGGCTGCCCCGACGCCGGCAACGGTGCCCGGTGGTACGTCGCGGCAGCGCCTGCAACCGGTCCTTTTCCGGTCCTGCGGCTGTGGCGAAATTGGTAGACGCACCAGATTTAGGTTCTGGCGCCGCAAGGTGTGAAGGTTCGAGTCCTTTCAGCCGCACCAGCCTGCCTTTTCTTGAACAACCAACCCAACGGAACTCAACGACGGATGGCTTCCCAGCTTGAAACAACCGGCACCCTGGAACGCCGGCTGACGCTTTCGGTAAACCCGGCCGACATTTCCTCCAAGATCCAGGAGCGCTTGCGTTCGATGGCCAAGACCACCCGCGTGCCGGGCTTCCGCCCCGGCAAGGTGCCGGTGCGCCTGATCGAGCAGAGCTACGGTCCGCAGGTGCATTCCGAAGTCCTCGGCGAAGCCATCTCGCGCGCCTTCAGCGACGCCGTGCAGGCCGAGAACCTGCGCGTGGCCGGCCAGCCCGAGATCGCGCCCAAGGACGAGAGCCAGGGCCCCAACGCCACCGAATTCGTCGCCACCTTCGAGGTCTACCCCGACGTGAAGCTTGGTGACCCGGCCACGCTGGAAGTCGACCGCTACAACGCCAGCGTCGACGACAAGGCCCTGGAGGCCACCATCGACGTGCTGCGCAAGCAGCGCACCCGCTGGAAGGCCGTCGATCGTGCCGGCGAGAAGGGCGACCGTGCCACCATCGACTTCGTGGGCAAGCTCGACGGTGAGGCCTTCCCCGGCGGTTCCGCCGAAGGCTTCCCGATGGTGCTGGGCGAAGGCCGCATGCTGCCCGACTTCGAGGCCGGCGTGCTGGGCAAGAAGGCTGGCGAGACCGTCACCTTCGACGTGAAGTTCCCCGACGACTACAACGCCGAGCACCTGGCCGGCAAGACCGCCCAGTTCGAGGTCAAGATCCAGAAGGTCGAGGCCCCCGAGCTGCCCGAGGTCGATGCCGACTTCGCCCGCCAGATGGGCCAGGAAGACGGTGACGTCGAGAAGTTCCGTGCCGACGTGCGCACCAACCTGGAGCGCGAGGTCCGTCAGCGCGTGCAGTCGCGCACCAAGAGCTCCGTCATGGACAAGATCGTCGGCCTGGCCGACATCGAGCTGCCCAAGGCCCTGGTCGCCCAGGAAGCCGAATCGCTGGCTGCCCGCATGCGTGAGGACCTGCAGGCCCGCGGCGTGGATCTGCGCAAGGCCCCGCCGGTGCCCACCGACGCCTTCACCGAACAGGCCACCCGCCGTGTGCGTCTGGGCCTGATCGTCTCCGAAGTGGTGCGCGAGAACGCCCTGCAGGCCAAGCCCGAGCAGATCCGCAAGCAGATCGAGGAATTCGCCTCCACCTACGAGAACCCGGCCGAGGTGATCCGCTGGTACTTCAGCGACCGTGACCGTCTGGCCGAGGTCGAGGCCCTGGTCGTCGAGCAGAACGTCGTCGACTGGCTGCTGTCCAAGGCCAAGGTCACCGACCACGAGGTCAGCTTCGACGAGCTGATGAAGGGTCTGGCCTGATCAGCCCTTCCTGCCGCCACCGGCGCCTGTCCGGCGACGCCCCATCAGGCCCGCCGGATGCCACGGGCGGCGGGGCTCCTTCGGAGCCCGCCACCTTGTGGCCCTCCGCAACATCCCCATCTGGGTTGTGCAAGACCGGTCGGTGACATTCCGGCCGGTTTGCATTTTCGCCCCACCATCGAGGAAGCATTCATGACCTTCAACAGCTTGGTCGAGGATCAGGTCAACCTGCACCTGGCGCAGGCCACCGATCCCTTCGCCCCGCAGGCCGTCGCACAGGCTCCCCAGGGACTGGGCATGGTGCCCATCGTCATCGAGCAGAGCGGTCGGGGCGAGCGTGCCTACGACATCTACTCGCGCCTGCTGCGCGAGCGCGTGGTGTTCCTGGTGGGCCCGGTGATGGACCAGTCCGCCAACCTGGCCGTGGCCCAGATGCTGTATCTGGAAAGCGAGAACCCGGACAAGGACATCCACTTCTACATCAATTCCCCCGGTGGCTCCGTCTCGGCGGGTCTGGGCATCTTCGACACCATGCAGTTCGTCAAGCCCGACGTCTCCACGCTGTGCATCGGCTTTGCCGCCAGCATGGGTGCCTTCCTGCTGGCCGCCGGCGCCAAGGGCAAGCGTCATTCGCTGCCCAACTCGCGCATCATGATCCACCAGCCCTCGGGCGGCGCCCAGGGCCAGGCCTCGGACATCGAGATCCACGCCAAGGAGATCATCTATCTGCGCAAGCGCCTGAACCAGATCCTGGCTGACCGCACCGGCCAGCCGCTGGAGCGCATCGAGCGCGACACCGAGCGCGACAACTTCATGTCCGCCGACGAGGCCCTGGAATACGGCCTCATCGACAAGGTGATGACCTCGCGCACCGAGGCCACTGCCAAGGCCGACGCCGGCAGCAAGTAAGAGACCGGAGATACAGCGCATGCCCGACAACACAGGATCCTCCGACAAGCCCCTCTACTGCTCGTTCTGCGGCAAGAGCCAGCACGAGACCCGCAAGCTGATCGCGGGTCCGTCGGTTTACATCTGCGACGAGTGCATCGACCTGTGCAACGAGATCATCCGTGACGAAGTGCAGGGCGAGGCCCCCGGCACGCCGTCCAGCGAGCTGCCCATCCCGTCCGAGATCGCGGCCATCCTCGACCAGTACGTGATCGGCCAGCAGAAGGCCAAGCGCACGCTGGCCGTGGCGGTCTACAACCACTACAAGCGGTTGCGCCACAAGGGCGACAAGGACGACGTGGAGCTGACCAAGAGCAACATCCTGCTGGTCGGCCCCACCGGTTCGGGCAAGACGCTGCTGGCCCAGACGCTGGCGCGGCTGCTCAACGTGCCCTTCGTGATGGCCGATGCCACCACACTCACCGAAGCCGGCTACGTCGGCGAGGACGTCGAGAGCATCATCCAGAAGCTGCTGGCCGCCTGCAACTACGAGATCGACAAGGCCCAGACGGGCATCGTCTACATCGACGAGATCGACAAGATCTCGCGCAAGGCCGACAACCCGTCCATCACCCGCGACGTGTCGGGCGAGGGCGTGCAGCAGGCGCTGTTGAAGCTCATCGAGGGCACCGTGGCCTCGATCCCGCCGCAGGGTGGGCGCAAGCACCCCAACCAGGACTTCGTGCAGGTCGACACCACCAACATCCTGTTCATTTGCGGTGGCGCCTTCGACGGCATGGACAAGGTGATCCGCGACCGCTCCGAGCGCTCCGGCATCGGTTTTGGCGCCCAGGTCAAGGGGGCGTCCGACCGCAGCCTGTCGGAACTCTTCCAGGACATCGAGCCTGACGATCTCATCAAGTTCGGCCTGATCCCCGAACTGGTGGGCCGCCTGCCCGTGCTGGCCACGCTGGACGAGCTGGACGAGGCCACGCTGGTTCGCATCCTCACCGAGCCGAAGAACGCGCTGGTCAAGCAGTACCAGAAGCTCTTCTCGATGGAAGGCGTCGAGCTGGACATCCGTCCGGCCGCGCTCAAGGCCATCGCCCGTCAGGCACTCAAGCGCAAGGCCGGTGCACGCGGCCTGCGCTCCATCCTGGAACATGCGCTGATCGACATCATGTACGAGCTTCCCGGCCTGAAGAATGTCGAGAAGGTCGTCATCGACGAGAACGTCATCGAAGGCACGAGCAAGCCGCTCCTGATCTACAGCGAGACCTCCAAGGTCTCGGGGGGCGACAGCTGACGATCGCCGGACCGGCCAGGGCGTCTCCCTGCAACCGCCAGGACGGAAGTTCGGGCAGCTGCGGGGCCCGCTCCGGCCCATCCGGGCGCTTTGCATCCGCCACCCGATGGCCTGTACCATCGACAACAGCCGGCCCCGTTTACACCTTCCGTGCAGACTTGGCCGGCTGTCCCGTTTCTGCAGCCTCCGTTCTTTCCACCATCCTTGCCGCCAGCCCGCTTCGGCGGTGCCTGCCCATCGTCACCACCCGCTTTTTCATTCCCCCGTTTTCCGGGCATGCCGGCCGTCATTCACACGGCTGACAGGCCTTCGGCGTGCTGTCGATGCGTGGCGGCCGCAGAACGCGCCACCTTCCGACGGATCGCGCCGGCCGCCCGTCCCGCGCCCTGCTGTGCGGCCGGCCGGACACGGTTTCATAAGGAAACTCGCAACAACCTCTGCGTATTCTTGTAATCTTTTGGAATCATCCCCAGATGCCTCGTATGCTGACCCCTGTCGCCCAGGACGGTCCCGGGTACAGCGGTCAGCACACTTTTCGGGAAACCGATGAACGATAGCCATATTCCCAACCAGACCCTGCCACTGCTGCCCCTGCGCGACGTGGTGGTCTTCCCCCACATGGTGATCCCGCTCTTCGTGGGCCGCCAGCGTTCCATCAAGGCGCTGGAAGCGGCCATGGAAGCCGGCAAGAGCATCATGCTGGTTGCCCAGAAGAACGGCTCGAAGGACGACCCCACCGCCAGCGACATCTATGGCATTGGCTGCGTCTCCAACATCCTGCAGCTGCTGAAGCTGCCCGATGGCACCGTCAAGGTGCTGATCGAGGGCGTCAGCCGCGCACGCATCGCCAACGTCGACACCGAGGGCGAGTACTTCTCGTGCGAGCTGGACGACATCCATGACGAGGATTCGGTCTCGCCCGAGGTCGAAGCCCTGCGGCGCACCATCCTGTCGCAGTTCGAGCACTACGTGAAGCTCAACAAGAAGGTGCCCTCCGAGATCCTGGCCTCGCTGTCCGGCATTGAGGATGCGGGCCGCCTGGCCGACACCATCGCCGCACACCTGCCCATCCGCATCGAGCAGAAGCAGGAAGTGCTGGAGACGCTGCCGGTGGGCGAGCGCCTGGAGAAGCTGCTGGCGCAGATCGAGAACGAACTCGACATCCTTCAGGTCGAGAAGCGCATCCGCGGGCGCGTCAAGCGCCAGATGGAAAAGAGCCAGCGCGAGTACTACCTGAACGAGCAGGTCAAGGCCATCCAGAAGGAACTGGGCGAGGGCGAGGACGGCGCCGACTTCGAGGACATCGAGAAGAAGATCAAGGCCGCCCGCATGCCCGAAGAGGCCCGCAAGAAATGCGAGGGCGAGTTCCGCAAGCTGCGTCTGATGTCGCCCATGTCGGCCGAGGCCACCGTGGTGCGCAACTACATCGACACGCTGCTGGCCCTGCCGTGGAAGAAGAAGAGCAAGCTCAACAATGACCTGGCCCATGCCGAGAAGGTGCTCGACGAGGACCACTACGGGCTGGAGAAGGTCAAGGAGCGCATCCTCGAATACCTCGCCGTGCAGCAGCGCGTCGACAAGGTGAAGGCCCCGATCCTGTGCCTGGTCGGCCCCCCGGGCGTGGGCAAGACCTCGCTGGGTCAGTCCATCGCGCGCGCCACGAACCGCAAGTTCGTGCGCATGGCCCTGGGCGGCGTGCGTGACGAGGCCGAGATCCGTGGCCACCGCCGCACCTACATCGGCTCGATGCCGGGCAAGATCCTGCAGAGCATCACCAAGGTCGGCGTGCGCAATCCGCTCTTCCTACTCGACGAAGTCGACAAGATGGGCCAGGACTTCCGTGGCGACCCGGCTTCGGCCCTGCTGGAGGTGCTTGATCCCGAGCAGAACGACACCTTTGCCGACCACTACGTCGAGGTCGACTACGACCTGTCGGACGTGATGTTCGTGGCCACGGCCAACTCCTTCAACATCCCCGCACCGCTGCTGGACCGGATGGAAGTCATCCGCCTGTCCGGCTATACCGAGGACGAGAAGGTCTCGATTGCCCAGCGCTACCTGCTGCCCAAGCAGATCAAGAACAACGGCCTCAAAGCCGGTGAGCTGACGGTGAGCGAAGCGGTGCTGCGCGACATCCTGCGCTTCTACACGCGGGAGGCCGGCGTGCGCTCGCTGGAACGTGAGCTGTCCAAGATCTGCCGCAAGGCCGTCAAGGCGCTGCTGCTGGACAAGTCGCTCAAGGGCATCACCGTCACGGCCGAGAACCTCGACACCTTCCTGGGCGTGCGCCGCTACACCTACGGCATTGCCGAGAAGAACAACCAGGTCGGACAGGT
>CAUVLK010000103.1:0-7533 GCA_963552635.1 uncultured Lautropia sp.
CCGTGGCCTGTGCAGCGGCCGCAGGCTGGCTGGCCGGAATCTGTACGACCTGGGCGACGGGGGCCGGCTGGGCCGACGGCGGCGGTGCCTTGACGATGCGGACCCGACCCTCGGCCTCGGTGATTTCCAGTTCGGAAATGCTGGACTCGGCAACGAGATCGATCAAGGTTTTCAGTTTGCGCAAATCCATGCTGCTTGTCCCTGATGAATGATGGAGTTGGCCCACACGGGCCGGTTGGCTGTGAAGGAATCCGGCCCGGATGCCAGGGGCACTCGGACCGGCGGATCGGGAAATCGGGTGCCTGGAAAGGCGCCAGGCCGGCGAAAGCGAAGGGTTGCAGGGCAACCGCGTCTCGCCCAGCGGGAAGATATCAGGATGACGGCACCCCTTCAGGCAGAGGCCCCGGGAGCTGCTAAGTCTCCCGGCGGGGGTTCGGTCAGCAGACCCAGCCGGTGCAGCGCAAAGCGCAGTGCCGCCTCGTAGCCATGGGCGCCCATGCCCACCACGGTGGCCTCGGCCAGGTCGGAAAAATAGGAATGGTGGCGGAAGCTCTCGCGTCGGTGGACGTTGGACAGGTGCACCTCGACGAAGGGGATGGCCACTGCAGCCAGGGCGTCGCGCATGGCGACGCTGGTATGCGTGTAGGCAGCGGGATTGATGATGATGAACGCGGTTCCGTCGGCGCGGGCGGCCTGGATGCGGTCGACCAGCGCGCCTTCGTGGTTGCTCTGGAAATGGTCGAAGGCAGCCCCATGCCGGCGGGCCAGGTGGGCCAGGTGGGCATTGATGTCGGTCAGCGTGGTGTGGCCGTAGACCTCGGGCTCACGGGTGCCCAGCAGGTTCAGGTTGGGGCCATGAATGACCAGGAGGCCATTTTTGTTGCCAGATACGTTCAAGATCGTGGACGCTCAACGCAGTTCGCCGGATTTTAGCATCGAACGCAGCTCTTCGACATCCACGGTGCCGCTGTGGCGCCACTGGATCTGGCCTTTTGCGTCCAGAACCACGGTAAATGGCAGGCCGCCGCGCTCGTTGCCCCACTGGCGCGACAGATTCAGGGCGTTGTAGCCGGCCAGAACCAGCGGGAAATCGATACCGGGGTTCTTCGCGGTGAACTTCTTCACGTTGCCGTCAGTGTCGGCAGCAATGCCGAGGAAGGCGGCCTGATCACCCATTTCGCGGGCCAGCGCTGCCAGATCGGGCATCTCGCGGATGCAGGGCGGGCACCAGGTGGCCCAGAAGTTGATCACCACGGGCTTGCCCTTGAGCGTGGCCACGTCCAGCGCCTTGCCGTCGGCGGCCGGGAACTTCTTCTGGGCCAGCTGATCCAGGGGCGTGGCACCGGCACTGGCCGCCTGGGCCGGCTGGTCGCCGCCCGGGGCGCTGGCCATGGCCGGGCTCATCAGGGGCAGGGAAAGACCCAGCAGCAGGGCGGGCAGCAGGGGACGCAAGGAAGGGCGGGTGAAGCGGTGCAGGATCATGGCAGAGGGCTCGTGGCAGAAGAAGGGGGAAGAAGGGGTTCGGGCGCCGGTTCGTCCATCAGCCGGCGCAGGGCGGCCAGGTCGCCTCGCTCGGCGCCCTGGGCGCGCTTGAGGGCGCCGCGCAGGTCGTCATGCCGGTAGACCGAGATCATCACCGGCAGGCCATGGCCGTCATGAAAGACCAGGGCAGGAACATCCTCACCCCGACCCGAGAAATGGGCAACCTCCACCACGTCGTAATCGACGCCAGCGTCCAGCAGCAGGAATTCCAGTTCCTTGGCTTCGTCGGTGAAGCACTGGATGTGCAGCACGGCGTGGGTGGTGACCACACCCTTCCAGGCCGCACCTACTATATAAGGGTGGTGGTCGGCCAGGCGCTCCAGCCACACCACGGCGGCCTGGCGATATTCCTGCACCCGGGCCGCATGCTGCGGGTCGAAGAGGTCCAGATGTTCGCGTAGCGCCCGGTCGATCTCCTCGTTGGTGGGGATCAGGCCGGCCGGCGGCGTGGTGCTGGCAAAGGCGCGGCGCAACGCCTTCTGCTTGGCGCTCTGATAGTCCAGGCCGCCATCGGCGATCAGCCGGGCCGCCTGGTCGGCGATCTCGGCGCGCAGATCGGAGTGGGCATCGCTGGGCAGCGGCGCGGTGGATGAATCGGTCATCGGCATGAAAAAGGGCAGGGCAGGCTGCCGCGGACAGGTCTGAAGCTCGGGATGCATCAGGTCACGGCGCGCAGTCCGTCGCTGTGTGGCCGCTGTCCGGGCTCCTGCAGCACACAACGTGCGCGCGCTGCAACAAGTTTACCGGGATGGCGGCCGGTCAGCTGCCTTGCCCTTCCGGGCAGCCTCATGGTGCCCCCGGTGGCACGGACCCGGCCAATGTCGTCGCAGCGGCACAGCGGCGACCGCCAGGCTGGCCGCCATGCCATCGCGGAGGTGGCTGCCGCTAGAATCGTCGGATGCACATACATATTCTTGGTATTTGCGGCACCTTCATGGGTGGGGTGGCCGCCATTGCCCGCGAGGCGGGCTTCAAGGTCACCGGCTGCGACGCCAACGTCTACCCGCCGATGAGCGACCAGCTGCGCGCGCTGGGCATCGACCTGATCGAGGGCTGGGACCCGTCCCAGCTGTCGCTCAAGCCTGATGTCTGGGTGGTGGGCAACGTGGTGCGGCGGGGCAATCCGCTGATGGAGGCCATTCTGGATGCCGGGCTGCCCTACGTCTCGGGGCCGCAGTGGCTGGCCGAACAGGTGCTGGTCGGGCGCTGGGTGATGGGCGTGGCCGGCACGCATGGCAAGACCACCACCGCGTCGCTGCTGGCCTGGATCCTTCAGGCGGCCGGGCGCGAGCCGGGCTTCCTGATCGGTGGCGTGCCGGGCAACTTCCCGGTCTCGGCGCGCCTGGGGCATAAGCCCTATTTCGTCATCGAGGCCGACGAATACGACACGGCCTTCTTCGACAAGCGTTCCAAGTTCGTGCACTACCGGCCGCGTACTGCCGTGCTCAACAACCTGGAGTACGACCACGCCGACATCTTCCCGGACCTGGGCGCCATCGAGACCCAGTTCCATCACCTTGTGCGCACCGTGCCCGGGCAGGGGAGGATCATCTGGCCGTCGGACTCCGAGGCGCTGCAGCGGGTGCTGGCCCGTGGCTGCTGGAGCCAGACCGAGGCTCTGGGCGCCAACGGCTGGCACGCCAGTGACGTGACCGAGGAAGCCGATGCCACCGTGTTCACGCTCTGGCGCGGCGATGTCCAGCAGGGGCGCGTGCGCCTGCCGCTGGCTGGCGAGCACAACCGGGCCAATGCCATTGCCGCCATCGTGGCGGCCGAGCACATCGGCATCACGCCGGCCGAGTCCATCGAGGCGCTGGCCGCCTTCCAGGGGGTGCGGCGACGGCTGGAAGTGCGTGGCACCGTGGGTGGCGTCACCGTCATCGACGACTTCGCGCACCATCCCACGGCCATTGCCACCACCATCGCCGGGCTGCGGGCCCGCATGCAGGCGGGAAACCATCCCGGCGGACGCCTGCTGGCCGTTCTGGAGCCGCGCTCCAACACCATGCGCACCGGCACGCTGAAGGCCCAGCTGCCCGCCAGCCTGAAGGATGCCGACCTGGTGTTCTGCTATGCCGGCGGCATCGACTGGGACGCCCAGGCCGCCCTGGCTCCGCTGGGCGAGCGCGTGGCCGTCTTGCGCGACATGTCGGCTCTGGAGGCCGCCATTCTGGCGGCAGCCCGTCCGGGTGACCAGGTGCTGGTGATGAGCAACGGCGGTTTTGGCGGCATTCACGGCCGCCTGCTGGCCGGACTGGCCTCGCGGGAAGGCAACGGGAAGTAACAGGCGCAACGAAGGGGCGTGGCTCCATCCGCCTTCCGGCGCCGTCCGTCGGTCCGTCTGCACGAAGGGCCGCCAGGGCGGCGATCATGTTCCGTCGGACCCGGGAAGGGCCCGGACAGATCCCCGAAGGTGCGGTGCTGATCGTTGCACCGCTTCTGGGGGCTGTCTGACCTTTCCCTGCCTGGCTCTTTCCTCAAAGGGCCGGGGGGCACGCCCGTATAATGGCCGGTTGTCTTCACCATGCAACACTGTGCAGGCACCGGGACAAGGCCCCGTCAGGGCCCTGGTCTGCGGCGGCCGGGCATTTCCCTGCTGCCACCGCACCGGTCATTTTTCCCTGCATCTTCCCAAACGGCGGACCGCCCCCCAGACTATCCCGTCAATGAGCCAAAACTACCTGTTATTCGAGGAGGCCGGTCAGTTCAAGACGGGCACCATCCTGCAGGACACTGGAACCAGCCTGCAGGTGGAACTCACCACCGGCAAGCGCGTCAAGGTCAAGCAGGCCAACGTCATGCTGCGCTTTGCATCGCCCGGGCCCGCCGAGATGCTGGCCGAGGCCCTGCAGGAGGCCGAGAACATCGACATCGATTTCCTGTGGGAAGTGGCCCCGCAGGAAGAGTTCGACTACCAGCTGCTGGTGGCCGAGTACTACGGTGAGAATCCCAGCGTGGTGCAGCAGACCGCCATGCTGATGCGCCTTCACGGCATGCCGGTGTACTTCTACCGCAAGGGGCGTGGTCGCTATCGTCCGGCCCAGCCCGACACCCTCAAGGCCGCGCTGGCCGCCATCGAGCGCAAGCGCCTGCAGGAAGAGGAAATCCAGCGGCTGGCCGCCGAGCTGGAAGCCGGCCAGTTGCCGTCGCTCATCGCCGGCCAGGTGCCCGACCTGCTGGTGGCAGCCGACCGCCAGTCGGTAGGCTGGCGTGCGCTGGATCTGGCCTGCCAGCAGACCGGCCTGTCGCCCGAGCGGCTGCTGCTGAAGGTGGGGGCGCTGCCCAGTGCGCGCGCCGTCCACGAACAGCGCTTCCTGCGTTCGCATTTCCCCAAGGGGACCGATTTCCCGGCTGCGCTGTCGCAGTATCAGCCGCCGGTGCTCGACCACCTGCCCGAAAGCCCGGTCGAAGCCTTCTCCATCGACGATTCCAGCACCACCGAGATCGACGACTGCCTGTCGGTGCAGTGGCTGGACGACGGCATGGCGCGCATCGGCGTGCACATTGCCGCCCCGGCGTTGGGCATCCGCCCCGGGGATGAGGTGGACCAGGTGGCGCGCGAGCGCATGACCACCGTCTACAGCCCCGGTGAAAAGATCACCATGCTGCCCGATGCCGTGGTGCGCAGCTTCTCGCTGGACGAGGGGCACGTGCGTCCGGCGTTGTCGCTGTACCTGGACATCAACATCGAGACCCTGCAGGTCGCCAACGAATTCAGCCAGGTGGACCGCATCCGCGTGGCGCGCAACATCCGCCACGATGAACTGGAGCCCTTCGACACCGAGGCGCAGCTGGACTGGCAGCCTGCACCCGGCGAGGAAGATCCGCTGACCGGGCTGCCCTATGCCGACGCCTTCCGGCTGCTGTGGCGCTTCACGCAGGTGCTGTCGGCCGAGCGTGACAAGGTGCGTGGCCGCCCTGAAGTCCGCTCGCGCGTCGACTTCACCTTCCGCATCGACGGCGAGCATGTCGACATCATTCCCCGCCGCCGCGATGCCCCCTTTGACCGCATCGTGGCCGAGATGGCCATCCTGGCCAACTCCCGCTGGGGCCGCCTGCTGGCCGATCACGCCGTCTCGGGCCTGTACCGTTCGCAGAGCTTCGGCCGCGTGAAGATGTCCACCCACCCGGCCATCCACCAGGGGCTGGGTGTGCCCCAGTACGCCTGGAGCACCTCGCCGCTGCGCCGCTATGTCGACCTCATCAACCAGATGCAGCTGGTGGCCGTGCTGGAGGCGGAAGTCCCGCCCTTCACCATGAATGACACATCGCTGTATGCAATTGTGTCTGCTTTTGAGGCGCGCTATGGCACGGTGGGCGAATATCAGCAGACAATGGAGCGCTACTGGTGCCTGCGCTGGGTGGCGCAGCAGTCCGAGCAGCGCTTCCCGGCCGTGGCCATCCGCGACGAGACCGTGCGCCTGGCCGCTGCACCCCTGTACTTCCAGGTGACTGGCCTGCCGCCCATGAGCGCGGGTCAGCCCCTGCTGGTGGACCTGCTGGACTGGGACGAGCTGGACCTGACCGTCCAGGCCCGTGCCGTGCGGCTGGTTGCCGATCCCCATGACTCCGACCCCGTGGGGGCGGAGGCAACGCCAGCGTCCGGGACTGAAGACCCCGGGCTGGCACCCTCGGATTCGATCGATACGGAGTGATTTCTGCAAATGGCCGCTGCTACGCCATGGGCCCGTGCCTTCAACCGGATGGACCCGCTCACTGTCGGCATTGTCGTGTCGCTGGTAGCGCACGCCGTCATGCTGGCCATCCGCTTCTCGGCGGCTGATCCCAATCGCTTCCTGCCAGCCGAGTCGCAGCTGGAAGTGGTGCTGCTCAACGCCTCCACCCGTGCCAAGCCGGTCAACGCCGAGGTGCTGGCGCAGGTGAACATGGAAGCCGGTGGTGACCGTGACAAGGGCAGGGCGCGTTCCCCGCTGCCTGCCTCGGAACAGGCCCGTGACGGCGAGACCATGGAGCAGCAGCAGGCCCGCATTCGCCAGCTGGAGGCCGAGCAGCAGCGCCTGCTGGCCCTGAACAATCAGAACGAGCCCACCCAGCAGGCCGAGCCGCAGCAGTCGCAGGAGGCCAATGGCGGCGAGCAGGAGGAGCTGAAGCGGCAGATCGCCCGCATGCAGGCGCAGATCGACCGCCAGCTGGAAGACTACGCCCGCCGACCCAAGCGTCTCACCTATGGCGTCAACGCCACCGGCGTCAACTATGCCCGCTATGTCAGCGCCTGGGCTGACCGCATCGAGAAGATCGGTACCGAGCGCTTCCCCGAGGAAGCCCGGGGCAAGATGTACGACTCGCTCACCGTCACTGTCGAGGTGGACAAGTACGGCAACGTCGTTGACGTGCTGATCAACAAGAAGTCCCGCTACGACGTGCTCAACCGCAAGGTGAAGGAAATCGTGCTGGCCGGTGCGCCCTACGACAAGTTCACGCCCGAGATGCGCAAGGACGGCGACATCCTGCAGATCGTCCGTACCTGGACCTTCACCAACGGCAGCCTGCAGACGAAGTCGGCCAAGCGGTGATGCCGATGGCTTCCGGACCTGACCGCTACCTGGTGGTGGGCAACCCCATTGCCCACAGCCGCTCGCCCGAGATCCACGCTGCCTTCGCGGCCCAGACGGGCCAGCATATCCTTTACGAACGGCGCCTGATCGAGACCGATCCCCCTGAGGCCTTTGCCGCTGCCATGCGGCATTTCTTCCAGGAAGAAGGAGGGCGGGGCGCCAACGTCACGCTGCCCTTCAAGGAAGCGGCCTTCCGCCTTGCTGACGAGCGCAGCCCGCGTGCCGAGGCCGCGGGTGCAGCCAACACGCTCTGCTTCGTCGAGGGCCGGATCATCGCCGACAACACCGATGGCGCCGGTCTGGTCGACGACATCCAGCAGCGGCTGGGCGTGTCGCTGCAGGGCCTGCGAGTGACGGTGCTGGGCGCCGGCGGCGCAGCCCGGGGGCTGATGCTGCCGCTGGCCCAGGCCGGCGT
>CAUVLK010000104.1:0-7489 GCA_963552635.1 uncultured Lautropia sp.
GGAGATCGAGCTGCCGATCAGCATCGGCATGCGCCCGGACCTGACGACGCGGCGGGAACGTCAGGAACAGGAAGGAAGGACGCCGGGCGGACAGCGCCCGCAGCACTGAAAGCGGCAGGGCTCCCGGATACAGCTACCCTCGGATGCAGGCGCCGTCGGATCATTCCGAGGAAGTCGCTTCATCAGGGGGTTCCATCCGGTTCGCTGGACAGATCGCGCCGGGGCACCCGCTGATCCACGATCTTGGGCGCCGGCTCCGCTCGTGCCCGGCGCATCGGGGCAGATGGCGCCCAAAAGTCATGCCTGACGGACTGGATCTGGGCTGAGCGGACAGGCCTGGCCGGAGGGCGCCTCCTCAACAAGCGCCCAACCTCATGATCCCGGCCGCCCTATCAGCGCGACGAATCGTTCCCGGTCTGCTGGACCTGTGAATCCGCGGCCGGCACGATGGCGCCGCTTTCTTCGGAAGGATCGTCGGGCAGGTCTTCGGGGGCCTGCGAATGGGCCGACAGGAAGCCGCCCAGGAAGATGCCCAGCTCATACAGCAGCATGAGCGGGATGGCCAGCATGAACTGCGACAGCACGTCCGGCGGAGTCAGCACGGCGGCCACGATGAAGGCCCCCACCAGCACGTAGCGACGGGCCTGACGCAGATCATCGACCGACACCATGCCCAGCTTGATCATCAGCATCTCGACCACCGGCACCTGGAAGGCCAGGCCGAAGCCGAAAAAGATGGACAGGGTGAAGTCCCAGTAACGCTGCAGGTCCTGCATCACGTCGGCGCCGGTCTTCTCGGCAAACGAGAAGAAGAACTTGTAGGCGACCGGCAGCACGAAGCTGTAGGCAAAGCCGATGCCCACCAGCAGGAAGATCACCGACAGGATGATCAGCGGGCCGACGAAGCGGCGCTCATGCGCGTAAAGCCCGGGCGCCACGAAGGCCCAGGCCTGATACAGCACCCACGGCAGCGACAGCAGCACGGCTGCCAGCAGCGACATCTTGGTGAGGGTGAAGAAGGCGCCCTCACCCGCGATGAAGACCGCATGCGAGCCCGGCGGCAGCGCATGCTGCAACGGCTGGGCCAGGAACTTCATCAGCTCGGGCGCCACATAGAAGCAGGCCCCGAACAGGATGAGGATGACCAGCAGCGAGCGGATGACGCGGTCGCGCAGCTCGGTGAGGTGGGAGATGAAGTTTTCTTCTTCGGGCGGCGTCTGCGCCTTCTTCTTGCCAAACCAGGCCATCAGCGCTCCACGCGGAAACGGGGACGTTTGAAGCCGCGCTCCAGCTCACGCTCGATGCGGCGATCCTTCAGTCGCTGGCGTGTGCGACGGTCTTCGTACACCTTGTCCCAGTCGGTGGGCGGCAGGCGCTCGGGCGCAGGGGCCACGGCGTCGTCGGGCACGCTCTCGTAGGCCCAGCTCTCGCTGTCGGCCGTGTCATGATCCAGGGCCGCCTGCGTGGCGCCCTGCCCAGCCGTGCCGGTACCACCGTGCTCCAGCGATCCGACGTGTCCATCCGCCGCACCGTGCCCCTCGGCACCTGGCAGGCTTTCGGCCGTGCTGGTGTCGAACGACGACTGTAGGGTGTCGAAGGAGGAGCGCGCATCGTTCAGACCACGCTCCAGACTGCGGGCCGAGTCCTCGACCTCGCTCTTGATGCCCTTCAGCTCGGCCAGATCGATCTGGTGGCTGAAGTCGGACTTCACGTCCTCGATGTAGCGACGCATGCGCGACATCCACTGCCCGGCCTGACGGGCCACCGTGGGCAGGCGCTCCGGACCGAGGACCACCAAGGCGGCGATGGCCACGATCAGCATTTCCATGAAGCTGATGTCAAACATCGGAGGTCGTCAGCGGATCAGGCAGCCGGTGGAAGGAACGTGTGGAACGGACAAGGGCCATGCGCGCGATCGGCTCAGCTCTTGGTCTTTGCCTCGACATCGATGGTGTTGGGATCGGCCTGCGCCGTGCTGTTGGTGACGCCCGGCGGATTGGCGGCAGGCGGGTTGCCCGCGGCCGGGGTCTCGGCCGTGCCTTCACGCACGCCTTCCTTGAAACCCTTGATGGCGGCGCCCAGGTCGGTGCCGATGTTCTTGATCTTCTTGGTGCCGAACAGCAGCATGACGATGATCAGCACGATCAGCCAGTGCCAGATACTCATGGTACCCATGGGTTTTGACTCCTGAAGAGGAAAAGGAGGCGGCAGGACGGAGGCCCGATGCTGCGACGCCGGGAGGATGAGGCGCGCCGTGGGCATCCGGCCCCCGGCAAGGGGCAGGCCGCCAGAGCAGCCGTTCAGTGACTTTTACTTGCTGCCCAGGACATGAATGTGCAGATGATACACCTCCTGTCCACCCTTCCGCCCGTTGTTGATCTGCGCCTTGAAGCCGTCCTGCAGACCTTGCTCACGCGCCAGGGGGCCGCACAGCGACATCAGGTGCCCCAGCAGCTCGGGGTTCTCGGCACCATCGTAAAGATTGACGACGTGCTGCTTCGGAATGATAAGGAAGTGCACCGGAGCCGACGGATTGATGTCATGGAAGACCACGGCCTTGTCATCTTCATGGATCTTGCGGGCCGGGATCTGGCCATCGGCAATCTTGCAGAAGATGCAGTCGGCGTGATCGGCCTTGGCCGGCGCGGTGGCTTGGTCGTTCATGAGAGGCTCCATGATTCAGAATGACGAAAGGCGGAATGCCCCGGATGCGTCCATCCCCGGGTCACCCCTGTTGACATGGCGGCGCATCCGCCACCTTCAAGAGGCAGCCGGACACGGCACGCAACGACGCCGAGTGTAACAGCGGCGACAGGCATCCTGACCGGTGCAGGGGCTACCATCCCAGGACAGCCGGGCATGCGCCCCCGGCAGGACACACAGCCCGGCAGGACACACAGCCCGGCCGGACGCACGAGATCCGCCGGGCGCCATGACCTTGGCGGGATGCCGACGCTTTCAGCCTGCCGTGCGGCTGGCTTTCTCGTCGATGCCGGACAACCCC
Source organism: uncultured Lautropia sp. (assembly GCA_963552635.1). Classification (GTDB taxonomy): domain Bacteria; phylum Pseudomonadota; class Gammaproteobacteria; order Burkholderiales; family Burkholderiaceae_E; genus Lautropia. The sequence goes on from CAUVLK010000104.1 coordinate 3,005, forward strand.
TCACGTCGCATCAGCTCAGCCAGCACGTCCTGCGGCCGTAATTCATGATGCGCGAGCATCACCAGCGTATGGAACCACAGGTCGGCGGTCTCGGACACGATGCGCGCCTTCTCGCCCTGCATGGCGGCGATGACCACCTCGGTGGCTTCCTCACCCACCTTCTTCAGGATGCGATCGTCACCGCCGGCCAGCAGCTTGGCCACGTAGCTGCGACTGGGATCGCCGCCCCGACGGGATTCGATGACCTCGGCGAGCCGGGCCAGAATGTCGGTACTGCCCGACGTGGGGACAGCGGATGCCTGTACTGCCATGCCTGCTTGATCTCTCTCGGCCAAGGGAAACTCCTTGCAATCTGCTGATGACAGCCCGAGGTGTCATCATGAATCATGAATTCAATCCCTGAACCCGCCATGTCATCGCGCGGGAACAACAGGCATCAGGAATGCGAATGCCCCGCTCCAGACGCACCGTACAGCTTTTCGGGATCGACCTTCACCGGATCCACGTCGCGCCAGACCGGCTCGGACACTGGCTGTGCTGGCGACGGGGCCATGACCTCGCCCGCGTCACCTGCGGGTGACGAAAGCCTCCCAGCCTCGGCAGCCGCCGCGCCCTGCCCCTGCCGGCCGCCTTCCAGTCGCCGGAAGAAGCAGGACTCACGCCCGGTATGGCAGGCCACGCCGCCCACCTGATCAATGAAGAGCAGGATCACGTCGGCGTCGCAGTCGGTCCGGATCTCGTGGACCCGCTGCTGGTTGCCGGACTCTTCGCCCTTGCGCCAGAGCCGCTGGCGCGAGCGCGACCAGTAGACGGCATGGCCGGTGCGCAGCGTCTCGGCCAGCGCCTCGCGGTTCATCCAGGCCATCATCAGCACGCGGTGGCTGGTGGCATCCTGCGCGATGGCGGGCACCAGGCCATGCTCGTCCCAGCGGATGCGGTCGAGCCAACCGCCTTCCGTCGTGCCACCGCAGGTCGGGCCATGGACATGGCCAGCGTCATGGCTCATCCGTCAAACCTCCGCCGGGGAGGCGTCCAGCCGCACCGGCACGCCCTGGCTGGCCATCAGGGCCTTGGCCTCGGCAATGGTGTGCTCGCCAAAATGGAAGATGCTGGCCGCCAGCACGGCGTCGGCGCCCCCCAGGGTGACGCCATCGACCAAATGCTGCAGGTTGCCCACGCCGCCGGATGCGATGACGGGAATGGGCACCGCATCGCAGACGGCACGGGTCAGCTCCAGATCGAAGCCGATGCGGGTGCCGTCCCGGTCCATGCTGGTGAGCAGGATCTCGCCCGCCCCCAGGTCGGCCACGCGGCGCGCCCATTCCAACGCATCCAGCCCGGTGTCGTTGCGACCGCCATGGGTATAGACGTGCCAGCCGCCCTCGGGCTGACGCTTGGCATCGATGGCCACCACCAGGCACTGCGAGCCGTAGTAGCGGGCGGCATCGGCCACCAGCTGCGGGTTGTGGATGGCGGCCGTGTTGACCGACACCTTGTCCGCGCCGACGTTCAGCAGCCGGCGGATGTCGTCCACGCTGCGGATGCCGCCGCCCACCGTCAGCGGGATGAAGACCTGCTGCGCCACCGCCTCGATGACGTGCAGGATGGTGTCGCGCTGGTCGGACGAAGCGGTGATGTCGAGAAAGGTCAGCTCGTCGGCCCCCTCGGCGTCATAGCGGCGCGCCACCTCCACCGGGTCGCCTGCGTCGCGCAGGTCCACGAAGTTGACGCCCTTCACCACCCGGCCGTCGGTCACGTCCAGGCAGGGAATGACGCGTCGGGTCAGCTCGCTGCGATACTCAGTTGCCATTGGCCCGTTCCAGGGCCGCGCCGAAGTCCAGCGTGCCCTCATAGATGGAGCGGCCCAGGATGACGCCGCCCACACCGTCGTCCTCGATCTCCAGCAGCCGGTCGATGTCGGACAGGTCAGTCACGCCGCCGGAGGCAAAGACCGGCACGCTGACGGCCTGCGCCAGCCGCTGGGTGGCCTCGATGTTGACGCCGCTCAGCATACCGTCACGGCCGATGTCGGTGTAGATGATGCCCTCGACGCCGTAGCCGACGAACTTGCGGGCCAGGTCCACCACGTCGTGACGGGTGAGCTTGCTCCAGCCGTCGGTGGCCACCTTGCCATCGCGCGCGTCCAGCCCCACCAGCACCTGGCCGGGGAAGGCGGTGCAGGCGTCATGCAGGAAGCCCGGGTTCTTCACGGCGGCGGTCCCCACCACCACGTAGCTCACGCCAACGTCCAAGTAGCGCTCGATGGTGTCCAGCGAGCGGATGCCACCGCCCAGCTGCACGGGCACCTCGGCCCCCACGGCATCGATGATGGCGCGCACCACGCTGGCATTCTGCGGCTTGCCGGCAAAGGCGCCATTCAGGTCCACCAGGTGGATGCGCTCGGCGCCCTCGTCGCGCCAGCGTCGGGCCACTTCGGCCGGGTCATCGGAAAAGACCGTCTCCTCGTCGAGTTTGCCTTGTTTGAGTCGGACGCAACGGCCGTCCTTCAGATCGATCGCAGGAATCAGCAGCATGGCAGCAACAGCAGGGCGGCTCAGGGCCGCCAGTGGATGAAATTCCGAAAGAGACGCAGGCCGCTTGCCGCACTCTTCTCGGGATGAAACTGGGTGGCAAACATATTATTTTGTGTCACGGCACAGGTAAAGGCCTCGCCGTAGACACTGGTGGCCGCCACGTTTGCCGGGTCGGTCGGCTCGGCATGGAAGCTGTGCACGAAGTAGAAGAAGGCCCCCGGCTCGATGCCTTCCCAGAGCGGATGCGGCCGGGTGGGATGCACCCGGTTCCAGCCCATGTGCGGCACCTTCAGGTTGCCCGCCGCCTTCATCCGTGCAGGATCGAAGCGCACCACCCGGCCGGGCACCAGCCCCAGACCGGGCGTGGGCGCACCGTGCACGTCGGCGCCCTCGTCACTTTCATCCAGCAGCATCTGCTCGCCCAGGCAGATGCCCAGCATCGGCTTGCTGCGGCAGGCCTCGCGCACGGCCTCGGCCAGACCCGGACGGGCCGCCAGGCTGCGCATGGCATCAGGCATGGCGCCCTGCCCCGGAAAGACCACCCGGGCCGCGCGGTGGATGACGGCCGGATCAGCGGTGATCTCGATGCGGGTCTTCGGACTGACATGGGCCAGTGCCCGCGCCACCGAATGCAGGTTGCCCATCCCGAAATCGACGATGGCGATGCTCGCCGTGGACTGCGTGTTCATCAGCCGACCAGGCTCCCCTTGGTGGAAGGCACCTGACCCGCCGTGCGCGGATCGGGTTCCGCCGCCATGCGCAGCGCCCGACCGAAGGCCTTGAAGACCGTCTCGCACTGGTGATGGGCGTTGATGCCGCGCAGGTTGTCGACATGCAGCGTCATCTGGGCGTGGTTGACCAGCCCCTGGAAGAACTCGCGGGCCAGGTCCACGTCAAAGCGCCCGATCAGCGCCCGGGTGAACGGCACCTCCCAGACCAGGCCGGGGCGGCCCGAGAAATCGATCACCACGCGCGACAGTGCCTCGTCCAGCGGCACATAGGCATGGCCGTAGCGGCGGATGCCGCGCTTGTCGCCCAGCGCCTGCGCCAGCGCCTGGCCCAGCGCGATGCCCACGTCCTCCACCGTGTGGTGGTCGTCGATGTGGGTATCGCCCTCGGCCTCGATGTCCAGATCCACCAGCCCGTGGCGGGCAATCTGGTCCAGCATGTGCTCAAAGAAAGGCACGCCCGTCTTCAGCCGGGCCTTGCCGGTGCCGTCCAGGTCCACCCGGACACGGATGCGGGTCTCCAGCGTGTTGCGGGTGACTTCGGCCGTGCGGGCTGCGCCCGTAGCGGGGATGGAAGATGCGTCGCTCATGATGATGTCCGTTCTGCGTTGGCCCGGCCGTTCGCGTCAGCCGTCCGGCTCGCCCCGTCGACCTGCCCAGCCGAGTCTGCCGGCACGGCGTCCAGGGCCGCCGCCAGCGCCTGCAGCATCGCTTCGTTCTCTTCAGGGGCGCCCACGGTCAGCCGCAGGCACTCGGCCAGCGCCGGGTGCATCCGGCTGGCGTCCTTGATCAGCACACCGGCCGTCCGCATGGCGGCGGCCACGCGGGTGGCGCGTGAAGGACCAGAGGCGTCACCCTGCCCCCCGGCCAGCCGCACCAGCACGAAGTTGGCCGCGGTCGGGTAGACATGCGACAACCCCTGCGACCCCTGCAATGCCTGCAGCCGCTGCACCAGCGTCTGGCGCTCGGCGCAGAGCGCCTGGGTCTGGTGGTCGAAATCCGCGTGATGCTGGAAGGCGAAGCACGCCGTCTCGGCATCCAGCGCGCTGATGTTGTAGGGTGGACGGATCTTGTCGAGCTGTGCGGCCCAGGCCGGCGCACTGGCCAGATAGCCGATGCGTGCGCCCGCCAGCCCCCACTTGGAGCAGGTGCGCATCACCGCCAGGTTTGGCCAGGCAGGCAGCTGGGACAGCCAGCTGGCACCGCCGGCAAAGGGTGCATAG
>CAUVLK010000105.1:0-7488 GCA_963552635.1 uncultured Lautropia sp.
GGCCCGGCCGGCGGCGGGGGCGAAGTCACCCTGACTGCCCGAGGGGGCGCCTGCGTCGGCATCACCGTGAAGCGCGTCCAGTCCGCCCAGCCAGGCCGCCTGCTTCTCGTCCAGCGGGCTTTCCTGCGTGGGCAGCCGGCCCGTGCCGGGACGACGGATCTCGTCGATCCGGATGGTCTGGGTGGCTGGCCGGTCTGCGTAGCTGGCGCTCTCGGCGGGCTGGGAATGGCTGGCCTGCATGGCGTCGTGATCGTCGGCGATGGAAGGAGGGGCGACCGGAAACGAAGGGCCCGGACATCGCGTCCGGCCAGGGCGTCCTGCCGGGCAGGACATCCGTCAGGAATGGCTGCGCTGCGAAGACAGGTCCATACCTTTCCGAGGACGCAATCATAGCGGCTTTAGGGGCCGGGTGACGGATTTTGCGCCCCATGTGGCCCGCCTTTTACAAAAAAAGCACGTGGGGCGGGCGTGTCAGCGGCCCGTGAGGGGCGTTCCGTCCATCAGGCTGGCATCACGGGGCAGGCCCAGCAGGTGCTGGCCGCCATCGACCAGCAGCGTGGTGCCGGTGATCGAGCGGGTCTTCATGGCAAAGACCACGGTATCGGCAACGTCCTGGACCGTGCTGGAGGCGCCCAGCGGCGACAGCGTGCGGTGCGCGTGGGCAAATGCGGCCTCGTCCTGCAGGTAGCTGGGCAGCGTGAGGCCCGGCGCCACGCCCACGACACGCATCCGGGGTGCCAGCGCCTGCGCCAGCATGGTGGTGGCTGCCGACAGGGCGGCCTTGGACAGTGTGTACGACAGGAAGTCCGGATTCAGGTTGAAGAGCTTCTGGTCCAGCAGATTGACGATGACGCCCTGAACCGGTGCCGCAGGCAGCTGGCTGACCAGGGACTGGGCCAGCAGCAGCGGCGCCATCAGGTTGGGCAGCAGATGCTCGTGCAGGCTCTCGGGCGTGAACGAGCGGATGTCGTCGTATTCAAAGCGCGAAGCACTGTTGACCAGCCCGGAGACGGGGCCGAGCGCATCCGCCAGACGGGGCACCAGCGTCTGGCACGGGCCGGCATCGTCCAGGTTGGCCTGGAGCACCACGGCCCGACGACCCAGTGCCCGAATGTCTTTCACAGTCTGTTCCGCCTCGACCACGGAATCACGGCAATGCACGCCGATGTCCCAGCCATCCTGCGCCAGGGCCAGGGCAATGGCGCGGCCCAGACGCTTGCCCGCCCCGGTGACCAGCGCGACGCGTGGCGAAGCCGCGGATCCCGTCGTGGCGGTGGCGCGTGTGTCGGCAGAGGCCACCCTGTTGTCGACGGGAGACCCTGCAAAGGCAGAAGGGGTGGACGGAGCGTGTTCCATGGCGGCGCACTGTAGCATGAGGGGTGCATGTTATCGGCCGACGTTGTGTTCGGCTTCTTTCCTGGATGGTGCCGTCATGTCCCTGTCTCATTCCCGCGTCGAGTCTGCCCTGCCCGTGCCCGACCGCGAGGCCCTGGCGGTCAGCCAGGAACTGTCGACCCGCATTGCGGCCGAGATTGCGCGCCACGGTGGCTGGCTGAGCTTTGCACGCTACATGGAAATGGCGCTCTACGAGCCGGGTCTGGGCTACTACAGCAACCCCGGCCAGGTGTTCGGCGCGGCAGGCGACTTCGTGACGGCGCCGGAACTCACGCCGCTCTTCGGGGCCACCCTGGCTCGACAGGTTTCCCCGTGGCTGAAGGATCCGGCGTTGGCAGGCCACGGCCAGGTGGTGCTGGAAGTGGGCGGTGGCAGCGGCATGCTGGCTGCGCAGCTGCTCAATGCGCTGGACAACGTGGGGCACCATGAGGTGCGTTATCTGATTCTGGAGCTGTCGGCCGAACGCCGCGAGCACCAGCGTCAGACCCTGAAGAGCCTGGCCCCGGGCCTGATGGACCGGGTGGGATGGCTGGAGACCTTCCCCGAAAGCTTTGCCGGTGTGGTGGTGGCCAACGAGCTGCTGGATGCCATGCCGGTGCAGCTGTTCGAGTGGCAGGCCGACGCGGAGGCGGATCTGCAGGAGATGGGGGTGACGTGGGTGGACGGCCAGTTTGCCTGGGCGCCGCGCCCGGCCGATTCGGTGCTGACGGAAACCGTGACCGCACTGCGCAACCGGCTGGGGCCGGAAGGGGGCCAGTGGCACAGTCCCTACCGGTCGGAAATCTGTTCGGCGCAGCAGGCCTGGATGCGCACGCTGGCCGACTGCATGACGGCCGGCGTGGTGATGCTGCTGGACTACGGTTTTGCTGAACCCGAGTATTACCACCCCCAGCGGGATCAGGGCACGCTGATGTGCCACTACCGGCACCGCAGTCACGCCGATCCCTTCCTTTGGCCGGGGCTGAGCGACATCACGGCGCACGTGGATTTCACGGCGCTGGCCCGTGCCGCCACGGCCGAGGGTTTCTCGCTGGTGGGCTACACCTCGATGGCAGCCTTCCTGCTGAATGCCGGCCTGCTGGACGAGCTGGCCGACCTGCCCCGTGAGCCCGAGAGCTTCTGGTTCGCGCAGGCCCAGGCGGTGCAGCAGCTGATTTCCGAGGCCGAGATGGGCGAACTCTTCAAGGTGATTGCCTTCGAGAAGAATCTGCGTGAAGCGGCCTCGGTGCTGGGCTTTGGCGGAAACAGGGCGGTGTGAAGGCCGTCACTCGATGCCGGCCAGCTTGTGGGTCTGGATGCTGAGCTGCCAGCGGGGGCGGCCGGGCCGCTGGTTGAGCTGCCCCAGCTGGGTGATGGTTTCCAGCATGTTCATCCGGCCATCCACGTCGCAGGGCGAGAGATAGTAGCGGTCGGCCCGGATGCTGTCCTCGATCTGGGCACAGAAGTCGCGCACGTCACCATCCACCACGATGCGCACCTCGTGGGCGAACTTGATGTGGCGCTTCACGTAGGCCCGCTGATAGAGGCGCTTCGGGCTGGTGGCGATGTAGTCGATCTGCGGCGGCACCGGCTTCAGGCCGTTGGTCTCGATGGCCAGAAAATGCCCTTCGGCCTTCAGGCAGTCCAGCAGTCGCTCCAGGTGAGGCTGGATGGTGGGTTCCCCCCCGGTGATGATGACGTTGCGAGCCGAGAATGTCCGGACCTTCGCCAGGATGTCCCTCAGCGTCATGGTGCCGAAGCGGTTGTAGTCGGTGTCGCACCACGGGCAGGCCAGGTTGCATTTGCCGAAGCGGATGAAGACGCTGGGCATGCCGGTGTTGAAACCCTCGCCCTGCAGCGTCTCGAAGATCTCGACGATGCGGTAGGGCGTGTCCAGGAAGGTGGCGGGCTCCTGCCGCCGGCTGGTTGCAGCGCGTGCCGGCGTCTCGACCGACAGTGGGATCACCGGGTGCGGCGGTGTGACCGGCTTGCCTGCGGCCACGTGCTGTTCGGTGTTCATCCGCTGTACTCGCAATAGGATGTGGGGGTTTCCCACAGACGGATGAGACTGACCGGAAGGCCCTGGTCCTGAAGGACATGAAAGATATGGGCCGAAATGTTTTCGGCCGTGGTGCGCATGGGCAGGCCATGGACCTTGGAATCCAGTTCCTGCAGCAGCGTGGCCACCCGGCATTCGCGCGGACTGCCGGTGTCGTAGAGAAAGGCGTGGTCCATCGGGTCGACCACGTGGCGCTTCACGATGTCCTTCAGGTCCGCATAGTCCATCACCATGCCGGCCTTGGGACCGCTGGCGTGCAGCGGGCCGGCGACTTCCACCTGCAAGCGGTACGTGTGTCCGTGCAGGTTCCTGCACTTGCCGTCGTGACCATCCAGCATGTGCGCGATGTCGAAGCTGAATTCCTTGGCGATCTTAAGCATGGCGCTGCTCCTTCGCCTGCGTCGCATCGCGTTCCGTCAGGTATTCGTGCAGGCCACGCTCGCGCAGCACGCAGCTGGGGCATTGGCCGCAGCCGCCTTCCACGCCCAGATAGCAGGTGTGCGTATGCTGGCGGATGTAGTCGAAGGCACCCAGCCGATCAGCCAGCGCCCAGGTGTCCTTCTTGGTCAGCCACATCAGCGGCGTGCGGATGTCGAAGGTGTAGTCCATGGCCAGGTTCAGCGTGACGTTCATCGATTTCACGAAGACGTCACGGCAATCTGGATAGCCGCTGAAATCGGTCTCGCACACGCCGGTGTAGAGCGTGTGGATGCCCTGCGCCTTGGCATGGATGGCGGCGTACAGCAGGAATAGCGCATTGCGCCCGTCCACGAAGGTGTTGGGGGGCTGGCCGTCTTTCTGCGAGATGGTGGCGCTTTCGTCCAGCAGTGCGTTGTGGGTGATGGCCTTGATGACCGACGTGTCGATGACCGTCTGCTTCACGCCAAGGTCTTCGGCGATCCAGCGGGCCTTGTCCAGCTCGATGGCATGGCGCTGGCCGTACTGGAAGGTGATGGCCTCGACGTTGCCCGGGCCGAACTCGTGCAGCGCCAGGAAGAGACAGGTGGTCGAGTCCTGCCCGCCGGAGAAGATCACGGCGGCTTTCTGGGGGGATGACATAGAAGGATCCTCTGGGCGTTCCCGAACGGTTCCTTCCTGTGACCCGGGGCGAATGCTGCCCGGAAGGGGGGAATGTGTTCAGGTCTTCCCTAGTTTTTTAACGTGGGCGTTTTTCGAACCACGGGGGCGGAATGCCCCGGAAGCCGTGTCATGGACACGCGCTGCCATGCGGGATGGCGGATACGTGCATGCGCGCTTCGTGCCAGCGGTCTGGCGGGCGGGATTGTATCGTATGGTGGCAGCCCGCGATGCGTGAAAAGGAATGGACGACAGGTTGGGCGTCTGTTGCCTGTCATGACCTGGATGCCAGGTAGCCCGAAATGGCTTCACGCCGGGCGTCATCAATGGCAGCGCGGATGGCGCCAGGGTTGGCCTGATGCTGTCGGGCGATGACGCCAGTGTCGACCGCGGCTGCAACGGCAAGTGCCTGTTCAATGCGATGGATGATGTTCGAAACCGAATCTTGTGAAATTGTTCCGGACATACCATTGACGGTGGCAGGTGATGACGGACTGTCGCCTTGTCCGGGACGGGCGTGCTGCTTCGAGTTGCCTCCCTGCATGGGGAAGACGGCCTGACCGGGTTCGGCAACCTGTGCCGGATGATCGGGCAAGGCCAGCCGCTGTGCGACGGTCATCAGCAGCCGAAGCCGTTCCGGACGACGCCAGGCGTCGTGTCGGTTGAAGAGGGCCAGCAGGGCTTCGGCGTTCTGGCGATCGGGTGACAGGAACCACAGGCGAGCTGCCTGTGGAATGAGGCCGTGTATTTCGCTGGCTAATCGTGCGGCGGCATCCGTGCATTCGTTGGAGGCGCGCAGGGCCTTGGCCTGTTCGGTGACGGATTTCGCCGCTCTGGTTTTATCTATGTTCCCGGAGACGGTGGGTGAGGCTGGTTGAGGAATATTTGCCTGGCGCCCGAGTCCGATACGGGATTCTGCCGGAATGGTCATGCCCGCCATCAGGATGGCAAAGCGCACGGGCAGTGGATCGTGGGCAGCGGCGCTGGCATCCAGGGCCTTCAGCCAGTCGGGCTGGGTTTCCGGTGCGGGCAGGTGGGGCAGGAGGATGCGCAGCGCATGGGCTTGGTCCAGGACCTGCAGCATGCGCGAAGGGCGCTGGCTCATCAGTCCCCGGGAGAGTTCCTGCCAGACACGTTCGGCCACCAGGGCATGGACTTCGCCAGCGGCCGTCATCTCGCGCATCAGCGCCAGGGTTTCGGGGGCAATGGTGAAGTCGGGAAAGCGGGCGGCGAAGCGGGCCAGGCGCAGGATGCGCACGGGGTCTTCGCGGAAGGCGGGGCTGACGTGGCGGAAGACCCGGGCCTGGATGTCGGCCTGTCCGTGGAAGGGGTCGACAAGGCTGCCGTCGGCGGCACGGGCGATGGCGTTGATGGTGAGGTCACGGCGCAGCAGGTCATCTTCCAGCGTGACATCCGGCGAGAAATGCACGGCAAAGCCCTTGTAGCCGGGCGCGGTCTTGCGCTCGGTGCGGGCCAGCGCGTATTCCTCGTGGCTCTGCGGGTGCAGGAAGACGGGGAAGTCCTTGCCGACGGCCTGAAAGCCCTGGGCCAGCATCTGTTCCGGCGTGGCGCCCACGACCACCCAGTCGCGGTCGCCGGCGGGCAGTCCCAGCAGTTCGTCACGGACGGACCCGCCGACGCGGTAGATCTGGAACTGGGGGGAACGGGCATCGGGGGCGGTCATGACGTTTCCTGCGGTGAGGGAGGGGCCGGGGCTTCCGGGTGTCTCGACCATGCCTCGATGGCCGTTGCCGAGATTATGGCAACTGTGCCACCCCCAGCGGCTGTGGCGTGATGGTGGCCAGCCAGGATTTGAGCGACTGGGGCTGGCCGGAGAAGAGGGTGGCGTAGTCCACGGTGTTGGAGAGCACGGCCTTCACGTAGTGGCGGGTTTCGGTGAAGGGAATGAGTTCGGTGAAGATGGCGCCTTCCAGGGGGCGTGACAGGCTGGCGCGCCAGGTGTGGGCGCGGCGGGGGCCGGCGTTGTAGCCGGCGGTGGCCAGGACAGGCGAGCCGCTCAGGTCGTCCAGGGCACGCTTGAGGTAGTAGCTGCCGAAGGTGAGGTTGGTGGTGAGGTCGTCGATCTGGCCGGCCTGGTAGGTGGTGTTGCCCATCTGGCGGGCGACCCAGCGGGCGGTGTCGGGCATGATCTGCATCAGGCCGGAGGCGCCGACGTGGGAGCGGGCCTGCATGACGAAGCGGGATTCCTGGCGGATGAGGCCGTAGACCCAGGCGGGGTCGATGGCATGCTGGCTGGTGATGGTCAGCAGCTGTTCGGCGAAGGGCGTGGGGAAGCGCAGGCTGTAGTCGGCCTGGCCGGTGAGGATGCGTTCGTCGGTGTTGATGGCGCGATCGAGCAGGCCGTGGCGGGCGGCCCAGGTGGCGGCGGCGCGCAGCTCCTGTTCATTGCGGCCGCGCATCTGGAAGTTCCATTCGCGGTTGCCTTCGCCGCGCAGGCCCAGGGCGTAGAAGGCCATGGCCTGACGGATGCCGTCGTTGTCATCCATGGCCTTGACGAGGCTGTCCGGGGCTGCCTTGGGGGTGGGCAGGGCGGCCGGAGGCAGGGCCAGTTCTTCACGGGCCAGTTTGCCGTAGTAGTCGTGCCGTGTGGCCAGGCCTTGGAAGATGTGGCGTGCCTGCTTGTGGTGGCCCAGGGCGTCCTGGGCGCGGCCGTGCCAGTAGGTCCAGGTGGGGCTTTGGCGCAGGGCGGGATCCATGGCGCGAAGGATGCGCTCCAGTCCTGTCCAGTCCTGTTCGGCCAGGGCGGCGCGGGCCAACCAGACGCGGGTGTGGTCGCTGATGGCGGCATTCCGGGCGTGTTCGGCCCAGGCGGGGGCCTGGGGGTCGAGGCGGAACATGCCGGCGGCAGCGATCTGCGACCAGACAAAGGCGCGATCGGCGGAGCCCAGTTTCAGGGCGCGGCCATCGGGGGTCTTGCCGGCGTCCATGAGGGCAGCGGCGCGGGCCGGGTCCTGCCG
>CAUVLK010000106.1:0-7365 GCA_963552635.1 uncultured Lautropia sp.
GGCAACCACTTCGAGGGCGTGGTGTCCATTCCCAGCTCCATCGCGCCCACGTTCCTGGCGCTCGACATCAAGGGTGCGCTGGCCGGTGGTCTCGTCAACGTGGTGCTGGTGCTGTTCCTGGTCGAGCTGTTTGACGCCACCGGCACGCTGATGGGCGTGGCCCGTCGCGCCGGCCTGTATGTGGGCACTCCCACGCCGGACCAGGACCGCCGTCTGCGCCGTGCGCTGATGGCCGACAGTACCGCCATCGTGGCCGGCTCGGTGCTGGGCACCTCCAGCGCCACCGCCTACGTGGAAAGTGCTGCCGGCGTGCAGGCCGGCGGCCGTACGGGCCTGACGGCGCTTACCGTGGCCGCACTCTTCCTGCTGGCGCTCTTCTTCTCGCCGCTGGCTGCGGTGGTGCCGCCCTATGCCACGGCCCCCGCGCTGATGTTCGTGGCCTGCCTGATGGTGCGCGACCTGGCCGATCTGGACTGGCGCGACAGCACCGAGGCGGTGCCGGCCGTCATCACGACGCTGGCCATGCCGTTCACCTACTCGGTGGCCAACGGCCTGGCCTTCGGCTTCATCTCCTATGTGGCGCTCAAGACCCTCACCGGTCGCTGGCGCGACGTTCACCCGCTGACCTGGATCATCGCGTTGCTGTTCCTCGTGCGCTTTGCCTGGCTGACCGGACACTGACAACCATGGACTCTTCTTCCCGTACCCCGGAGGCACATCGATCGTCGGAAGTGCCTCCCGTGCCCAAAACGCCGTTGCCCAGCCTGTTCGTCTCGCACGGGTCCCCGATGTTTGCCGTGCGTCCCAGCAAGGCAGGTCCGCTGCTGACCGATCTGGGGCGCCGCCTGCCACCGCTGCTGGCCGTGCTCGTGCTGTCGCCCCACTGGTCGACGGATTTCGAGGTCGAGATCACGGCCAGCCCTCAGCCCGAGACCATTCATGACTTCGGCGGCTTCCCCGAAGAGCTTTACCGCCTGCGTTATCCGGCACCTGGCGCGCCGGAGGTGGCGCGTCTGGCCGCCGAGATGCTGGCGGGTGCCGGTGTGCCCGTGCGTCTGAACACGGAGCAGGGCCTGGACCACGGCGCCTGGGTACCCCTCATGCACCTGCTGCCCGAGGCCAAGGTACCCGTGGTGCAGATCTCCATGCCGTCCTGGGCGAACCCGGCCGGCGCTTTCGCGCTGGGTCAGACCCTGGCGCCGCTGGCGGCCGAAGGCGTGCTGCTGGTGGGATCGGGGAGCCTCACCCACAACCTGCGCGATGTCTTCGGCAGCATGTCGGGACGCGCCGGGGTGGGCGATCCCGGTTATGTCGATGCGTTCAGAGACTGGATCCGCCAGCAGCTGCAGGCAGGCGATGTCGAGGCCATCCTGGACTATCGCCGCCGGGCCCCCGACGCGGCGCGGGCACATCCCACCGAGGAGCACTTCGTGGGCCTGCCCTTCGCGCTGGGCGCCGGCCGCCTGGAAGAAGGGCTGGAGATCCTGGACGGCGGGGTGGACGACGAGTTCCTGTCGATGGACGCCTACGTGCTGGGCAAGCTGCCGACCGGGGCAGGGGCCCAGTCATCCCAGTCATAAATCAGGAACGTCCTGCCGTGCAGGGCAGACAGCCCGACAGCCTGGCCGTCGAGCCGTCGTGCGGAACGGGAGGGCAGGCAGGCGCGGGATGTCGGAGGGCTGAGGGTCAGGGGGCGGTCGCCGGCCGTGTCGGCTCGTCGCCGCCGGGCTGCTGCCACACTGGCCGCTCCAGTGCGCGGGCCAGGAAGTCCACCAGCCGGCGCACCTTGATCGGTAGCAGCTTGCGGGTGGGGTAGAGCGCATAGATGTTGCGCTCACCCGTGTTGTATTGCGGCAGGATCTGCACCAGTTCGCCCCGCCGCAGGTGCTCGTGGATCATGAAGTCCGGCTGCAGCACGATGCCCTGGTGATCCAGCGCCACACGCAGGCAGGTGTCGCCGTTGTTGGCGAACAGTCGGGTTTCGCTCTGAACCGTCTCGCGCCCGTCCGGGCCCTCGAAGCTCCATTCCCCGGCACGGGCCGAATAGCTGTAGACGATGGCCCGATGGTGTGCCAGATCCTTCAGCACCTTCGGGGTGCCGTGGCGTTCCAGATAGGTGGGGGTGGCGCACAGGATGAGCCGGGTGGTGGCCAGCCGCCGGCTGATGATCGCCGAGTCGGCCAGGACACCGATCCGTACCGCCATGTCGTAGCCTTCCTCCACCAGGTCCACCATCCGGTCCGACAGCACGATGTCCAGCTGCACCTGCGGGTTCTCGGACAGAAAGGTGGACCACAGCGGCGCCAGATGCAGGATGCCGAACGAATACGGCACGCAGATCCGCAGCCGGCCATAGGCCTCGCCGCTGCGCGAGCGGATCTCCGACTCGGCTTCGTGCACCGCCGCCAGCACTTCCTTGCAGCGCTCGTAGTAGCGCTGACCCTCGGTGGTGAGCGAAAGGCGTCGCGTGGTGCGCTGCAGCAGACGCGTTTCCAGATGCTGCTCCAGCTCGGCCACATGCCGCGAGACCGCCGCTTTCGAGATGCCCAGCACCGACATCGCCTTTACGAAGCTGCCGGCTTCCACCACGGCCACGAAAGTCGACATCGCCTGAATCTTGTCCATCGGCCCAGAGTCATTTGTACACGTGATACATGATCATATGCGAAATGTGACGTAACAAACCGTCATCAGGATGGAAGAGGCTTGCACAAAACCGCACAACAATGCCAGTATGCTGGGCTTCATTGTGCCAATCCTTCACTTCCAATCTGCGAACTGGATATCGATGATCAAGAAACTTGCCCGCCGCCTGACGGCCGTTGCCGTGCTTTCCCTGGCCGCTGCCGGCGTCCAGGCCGAGACCCTCAGCGTAGCTGCCACCCCGGTTCCGCACGCCGAGCTGCTGGACTTCGTCAAACCCAAGCTGAAGGCCGAAGGCGTGGAGCTTCGGGTGCGTGTCTTCAATGACTACGTGCAGCCCATCCAGGCCACGGTCGACAAGGCGGTCGACGCCAACTTCTTCCTGCATCGCCCGTACCTGGATTCCTTCAACAAGGAACACAAGACCAACATTGTGCCCGTGCCCGAAGCGGCCGTGCACGTCGAGCCCTTCGGCCTGTACTCGCGCAAGATCAAGAGCCTGAACGATCTGCAGGATGGCGCCACCGTCGTGCTGCCCAACGATCCGTCCAACGGCGGTCGCGCGCTGCTGCTGCTGCAGAAGGCCGGCATCATCAAGCTGAAGGATCCGACCAACATCCTGTCCACCTCGCGTGACCTGGCCGAGAACCCCCACAAGCTGAAGTTCCGCGAACTGGACGCCGCCTTCCTGCCGCGCGCACTGGATGACGCCGACCTGGCGCTGATCAACACCAACTACGCGCTGGCCGCCGGCCTGCAGCCCACCCGTGACGCGCTGCTGCTGGAAGGTGCCGATTCCCCCTACGCCAACATCGTCACGGCACGCCCGGACAACGCCGAGTCGCCGGCCATCGCCAAGCTGATGAAGGCGCTGCGCTCGCCCGAGACCAAGAAGTTCATCGAAGAGAAGTACAAGGGCGCCATCATCCCGGCGTTCTGATCCTTTCGGATCATTCCCCGTCGGCCCGTCAGGGCCGCGGGGCAGCGCTGGCCCATGCCAGTGCACATGACGGCTGGCCCCTACAGCCAGCCGACCTTGCGGAAGCGGCGATACAGAATGAGCCCGATGGCCGCCATCAGCAGCAACGCCACCGGATAGCCCATCTTCCACTTCAGCTCGGGCATGAACTCGAAGTTCATGCCCCAGATGCCGGCCAGCGTGGTCATCATGGCGAAGATGGCCGCCCATGCTGCCAGCTTCTTGCTCACCTCGCTCTGCTCCAGGCCAATCAGCGACATGTTCACCTGCATGGCCATCAGGATGCCGTCGCGCACTCCGTCCAGCGACAGCGTGATGCGCTGCAGGTGGTCGTGCACGTCGCGGAAGTAGTCCTGAAGCCCGTTGCCGTCTGTCGGGGTGCCGCGATTGGTGCACAGCCGCAGGAAAAGCTCGTCACGCACGGCCGGCACCGCGTGCCGAAGCTCCGTCACGTCCTGCTTCATCGAATGCAGCCGAAGCATCATCTCGCGCGTGGGCTGCTCGCGGAAGATCTCGGTCTCGACGGACTCCAGCTGCTCCTCCAGATCGTCCACGATGGGGATGAAACGGTCCACCACCGCGTCGGTCAGCGCATACAGCACGAAGATCGGGCCCTGCTGCAGCAGCTCCACCTCGCGTTCGGCCCGGGCCCGCACATCCGAGAAGCCGCGCCGGACGTTGTTGCGGATGGAGAGCACGAAGCGCGGGTTGACGAAGATGTAAAGATCGCCGTAATGGATCTCGCCGTCATACTGTTCGGCCACCTTCATCGTGACGAACAGCATCCGGTCGTATTCCTCGACCTTGGAGCGCTGGCCGCCGTGCAGCGTGTCCTCCACCGCCAGCTCGGGCAGGTCCAGGATCTCCTGCAGCATCAGGACCTCGGTTGGTACCGGGTCCTTCAGCGCAATCCAGGCGAATCCCTCGCTGCTGGCCAGTACGTGGGGCAGTTCGTCGATGGCGATGTCGGCCTGGCGCTTGCCGTCGGCATAGACGACGCAGTTGATCATCATGGGGGGCTTGTCCTCGGTTTCCCGGAGAGGGTCGGCGTCAGTTTGAGCGATACCGGTGGAATCGCTATCATTGCGCCATGGTATCCGGTTCACGCCGGAGCATGGGGAAGGCCTGATACATTCCCTCACCGCCGCAGCCGTCGGCGGCGGTCTTTTCGCCGGCATTTCATGTAGTTGTCTGTTGCTGCCGGGCTGCATGTTCCTGTCGTTTGCGGGCGTTGTCGCCGGGCAGGAAGCCCGTGCTGTCGCATGCCGTGTCGTTTCATCCGCCTGCCCTCCCTGTGGGGAAGGGGGCCAGAGTCGTGCCGATGAAGGGCTCGGGCCTTCTGCTGGCGCTTCAGACACCATTTCCGGCATGAAAACTGCTCACCGCCTGCCCACGTTGCTGCCCCTGCTGGCCGTCACATGCCTGGCGGCCGGCTGCAACCTGGTCGCGCCCGATTCGTCCGGCCTCGTGGCCCAGCAGGACAACGACTTCTTCCTGCTCGTCGCGGGTCTGATGCTGCTGGTCGTCGTGCCCGTCATCGGCCTGGTGCTGTTCTTTGCCTGGCGCTACCGGGCCGGCCATGCCTTGGCCACCCACGCCGCCGACGTCCACCCCGCCCCCAGGCTGCAGATCGCGCTGTGGCTCGTCCCGCTGACAATCGTCCTCGCGCTGGCCGTCGTCACCTTCCGAAGCACCCTCACGCCCGATTCCGTCCGCCCACTGGCGAAGACCGACGCGCACCATGCGGCCCATGCCGGCGTCGCGCCGCTGGACGTGCAGGTGGTGGCGCTCGACTGGAAGTGGCTCTTCATCTATCCCGGGGAAGGCATCGCCACGGTCAACGAAATGGCCGTACCGGTCGGCCGTCCCGTCCATTTCAGGCTGACGGCCTCGTCGGTGATGAACACCTTCCACGTCCCCGTACTGGGCAGCATGGTTCGCGTCCTGCCGGGCACGGAGAGCCGGCTTGATGCGGTCATCAGCCAGCCCGGCACCTACGTTGGCCGCTCGGGCCTCTATTCCGGTGCCGGCCATGCGGGCATGCAGTTCAGGCTCCTGGGGCTGGACGATCAGGCCTACACCGCCTGGGTCGAGAAGGCGCGTCGCAGCGGCACAGACTCGCTCACCCGCGCCGCTTATCTCCAGCTGGCCCAGCCCAGCGCCAACGAGAACGTGCGTGAATACGCCAGCGTCGCCCCCGATCTGTACGAGCGCATCCGCCTGCGCTGCGTCGAGGAGGACCGGATGTGTTCCGACATGATCATGGCCATCGACGCGCAGGGTGGGCTGGGTCGTCTGGGTGTCGATGGTGTGGTCCGCGAGGCCATCAACCGGCCGACCCACCGGGGCGAGATCGCGGTCTTTCGCTCCTATGTGTCTGAGGCGCTGTGCACGCCGATGATGCACGCCACCGACATGCAGGCCCACAGCCCGCGGCTTCTGCCGGAGCCCGTCGTACCGGCTGTACCCTCTGTACCCGCCACCCCGTGACAGCGGCACGCTGCCTGGCCGTTCGCTGTTTCGGCGGCCCCCATGCTTTCTGGACCTCCCAGTCGCCGCCGGGCGCCCGGGCAACCTGGTAACGATCGAGATGTTCGAGCAATCCGATACCACCAAACTCCTGCTGGGCCGCCTGACCTGGGAGGCCATGCCCTTCCACGAGCCGGTCCTGAATGCCGTCTTCATCGCCGTCGCCCTGGGCGGCCTGGCGCTGGTGGCCAGCATGAGCTTCTTCGGGATGTGGGGACGCTTCTGGCGCAACTGGGTCACCAGTGTGGATCACAAGCGCATCGGCCTCATGCATGTGGTGCTGGGTCTGGTCATGCTGCTGCCCGGCTTTGCCGGGGCGCTGATGCTGAACCTGCAGCATGCCCTGTCTGCCGGTGACGGCCCGGGCTACCTGTCACCGCATCATTACGACCAGATCCTCACGGCCCACGGCGTGATCATGGTCTTCTTTGTGGCCATGCCGCTCATCACGGGCTTCATGAACTACCTCGTGCCGCTGCAGATCGGCGCCCGGGGCACGGCTTTCCCTTTCCTGAGCAACCTGGGCTTCTGGATGACGGCCTTCGGGGCCGTGCTGGTGATGCTCTCGCTGTTTGTCGGCGGGTTTTCCAGGGTTGGGTGGCTCGCCTATCCTCCGCTCTCGGGCATCGAGTTCAGCCCGGATGTGGGGGTGGACTATCACGTGTGGGCGCTGCTGATCGCCGGGGGCGGGACCACACTGTCGGCCATCAACCTCATCGTCACCCTCGTGAAGATGCGCTGCCCCGGCATGGGCCTCATGAAGATGCCGCTCTTCAGCTGGAGCGCCCTGTGTGCCAACGCGCTGATCATCGCCATCTTCCCCGTGTTCATGGCTGCGCTGTTGCTGCTGGCGCTTGACCGCCTTGCCGGCACCCACTTCTTCACGAACGATCTGGGCGGCAACGCCATGATCCACGTGAACCTCATCCGGGCCTGGGTCCTTCCCGAGGTCTGCGTGCTGATGCTGCCCGCGTTCGGCATCTTCTCCGAAGTCACGGCCACCTTCTGCGGCAAGCGCCTCTTCGGCTACACCGCCATGGTGTGGGCCACCTGCAGCGTCACCCTCCTGGCCGTCCTGGTGGGGCTGCTCCACCTCCTGCCCCCGGGTGGCGGAACCCGCACCGATACCTTCATCGGCATCTCGACGCTGATCTTCGCCGTCCCCATCGGGGCCATGATCCTCAACTGGGTCTTCACCCTGTACCGAGGGGTCA
>CAUVLK010000107.1:0-7348 GCA_963552635.1 uncultured Lautropia sp.
GGCGGCGGCGGGGGAGGCGGTGGAGGCGCCTTCGGCACCAGATCCGGATCACATTCCACGATGGCGTGCGAGGCCTTGAAGCCCTTGTCGTGGAAGCACTCGCCGAACTTGCCGGTCACCACGCCACCGTCGCGCGACGTGACGTAGCCGGTATCGTTCTGATCGGCGGTGACATCAGGGCCCTTCCCCCCGCTGCCTGTCGCGCAGGCGGCGAGCAGCGCTGTCGCAGCCAATGCGCCAAGCTTGACCGATTTCTTCATGTTTCTCCTCTCGGTGAGACGACTCTCAGCTGAAAAACCAGCACCTTGACAAGGACGGACTGTGGCGTACCACTTACCAGCTGTGACCCTGTGCAAAATGCAGTGAGCTTGCGTAAAGAACAACCTTCGGGCCGTGGCCGTAGGGCTGCATCCATACGAATACGCTTGACTCATTGTGCCATAGCGCCCGGTCGGTCCGTAGGGACTTGGGTCCGTTCTGCGACGCCTGCGTGATGAATTGTCGCTCATTTGCAACATATTCGTGGCGTGAAGTCGGCTTTGGAGCCTGGCGCGGCCCGAGAATGCGCCGCCCCGGGTGTGAGGGGCCAGGGCCCGCGAAAGGGCCGCCGTGACGCGGGTGTCGGGTTCTTGCCGATACGCGAGAGCGGGTTTCGGGCTGTCCGTGAGTCGGGGGCGCGGATGGTCTAAAATTCAAGGGCTTAGCCGGAGCGAGGCATGACCCGGTCGTTGACGGGCCTTCAGGACCCGTCGTGGGTGGCCGGCGCAGCTTTTTCGGGCCCTGGGGACGTGCTGACCGCAGGGCCTGTTCCGGGGCGGCTCCGTTGCCGGGGCTTCCTCCTTTCTTCCTGACCCGGGCGTGTGCCCGGGTCTCTTGTTTGCGTGCGGCGGGGCCCTTCGCACGGGGGCCATGCGGTGCGTCCCGGATTCCATGGATCAGGATCAATTCGCCAAAGAAACGGTACCGATCAGTCTCGAGCAGGAAATGAAGCGTTCCTTCCTCGATTACGCCATGAGCGTGATCGTGGGGCGTGCGCTGCCCGATGTGCGTGACGGCCTCAAGCCGGTGCACCGCCGGGTGCTCTACGCCATGCACGAGCTGAACAACGTCTGGAACCGACCTTACCTGAAGTCGGCCCGCGTGGTGGGCGACGTGATGGGTAAGTATCACCCGCACGGTGACTCGGCCATCTACGACACGGTGGTGCGGATGGCGCAGGACTTCTCGCTGCGCTACACGCTGGTGGACGGCCAGGGCAACTTCGGCTCGGTGGACGGCGACCCGCCGGCGGCGATGCGTTATACCGAGATCCGGCTGCGCAAGATCGCCAGCGAGATGGTGGTCGACATTGAGAAGGACACGGTGGACTTCGGGCCGAACTACGACGGTTCGACCGCCGAGCCCCAGGTGCTGCCGGCCAAGATCCCCAATCTGCTCATCAACGGCAGCACGGGTATCGCGGTGGCCATGGCCACCAACATTCCGCCGCACAACCTGCACGAGGTGGTGGCAGCCTGCCTGCTGCTGCTGGAGAACCCGGATGCCACGATCGACGAGCTGATCGAGAAGATTCCGGCACCGGACTTCCCCACCGGCGCGCTGATCTACGGGGTGGCGGGTGTGCGCGAGGGCTACCGCACCGGTCGTGGCCGGGTGGTGATGCGCGCCAGGACGCACTTCGAGGACATGGACAAGGCGGGCAACCGCCAGGCGATCATCGTCGACGAGATCCCGTACCAGGTGAACAAGGCGGTGCTGCAGCAGAAGATCGCCGAGCTGGTCAACGAGAAGAAGATCGAGGGCATCTCCGACATCCGCGACGAGTCCGACAAGCAGGGCATGCGGGTGGTGATCGAGCTGAAACGCGGCGAGAACGCCGAGGTGGTGCTCAACAACCTGTTCAAGCTCACGCAGCTGCAGGACAGCTTCGGCATCAACATGGTGGCGCTGGTCGACGGCCAGCCCCGGTTGCTGAACCTGAAGCAGGTGCTGGAAGCCTTCCTGGCGCACCGGCGCGAGGTGGTGACGCGGCGCACGGTCTATGAGCTGAACAAGGCGCGTGACCGGGGCCACCTGCTGGAAGGTCTGGCGGTGGCGGTGGTCAACGTCGACGAGATGATCGAGCTGATCAAGTCCTCGCCCACGCCGCCGGTGGCCAAGGAGCGGCTGCTGGCGCGGACCTGGGCGGCGGGCATTGCGGCCGAGATGGTCGAGCGCGCGGCGGGCGACGTGTCGGCGCTGCGGCCGGAGGGCATCGATCCGAACGCCGGGCTGCAGCCGGACGGCACCTACCAGCTGTCCGAGGTGCAGGCGGGCGAGATCCTGCAGATGCGCCTTCAGCGGCTGACCGGGCTGGAGCAGGAGAAGATCGTCACCGAGTACCGCGAGGTGGTGGATCGCATCCTGGACCTGCTGGACATCCTGGCCAAGCCGGCGCGCATCACGGCCATCATCCGTGACGAGCTGACGGGGGTGGTGGAAGAGTTCGGCGGTCCCGAGAAGGATCCGCGCCGTTCGCAGATCGAGCTCAACGCCAGCGAGATCGACATCGAGGACCTGATCACGCCGCAGGACATGGTGGTGACGCTGTCCAACTCGGGCTACATCAAGGCGCAGCCGCTGTCCGAATACCGGGCGCAGCGCCGTGGCGGCCGGGGCAAGCAGGCGGCCAGCACCAAGGATGATGACTGGGTGGACCAGCTCTTCATCGCCAACACGCATGACACGATCCTGTGCTTCTCCGACCGTGGCCGGGTGTACTGGCTGAAGGTATGGGAGGTGCCGCAGGGTTCGCGCGCCTCGCGCGGGCGTCCCATCGTCAACATGTTCCCGCTGGCCGAGAACGAGAAGATCACGGTGGTGCTGCCCATCAAGACCTTCGACGACGAGCACTATGTGTTCATGGCCACCAGCCAGGGCACGGTGAAGAAGACGGCGCTGTCGGACTTCTCCAACCCGCGCAAGGCCGGCATCATCGCCGTGGACCTGGACGAGGGCGACTACCTGATCGGTGCCGCCGTGACCGACGGCCAGCACGACGTGATGCTGTTCTCCGACGCCGGCAAGGCCGTGCGCTTCTCCGAGGGCGATGTGCGGGCCATGGGCCGCACGGCGCGTGGCGTGCGCGGCATGGCGCTGGAGGAAGGTCAGAAGGTGATTGCCATGCTGGTGGCCGGGGACGAGCGCGATTCGGTGCAGACGCGCCGTTCGGTGCTGACCGCCACCGAAAATGGCTATGGCAAGCGCACCCCGCTCATCGAGCACACCCGCCACGGCCGTGGCACCAAGGGCATGATCGCCATCCAGTCGTCCGAGCGCAATGGCCGGATGGTGGCCGCCATCCTGGTGGAAGAGGGTGACGAGATCATGCTGATCACCACGGGTGGCGTGCTGGTGCGCACGCGGGTCGACGAGATCCGCGAGATGGGCCGGGCCACGCAGGGCGTGACGCTGATCGGTGTGGAAGAGGGCGACACGCTGTCGCGCGTTCAGCGCGTGGTGGGCAGCGATTCACCGGAAGTGCTGGCTGCCGTGGGCGAGTCGGCCGAAGGGGATGCCACGGAGGCCGGCGATGGTACCGAGGCCGCCGAGGAGTCGCCATCCGGCGATGATGCGGCGGCCGAGGGCGAGGCTGGCGAGGAGTGATGCTCCCTGCATGCCCCTTGCTGCCTTTGGGCGGACAAGGGGCGAAACCCCTGCGGGTCATCGGAATGGCCCGCAGGTACCGGACGGATGGAGCGGGAGAAAGCAGGAAGCCATCCTGCCAATGACAAGGTGGCCGGCGTGCACAGCACCCGGCCACGGACAGGGGGATATGACCGTCCTTCCCGGAGGCCGGGAGGGGTCAGACGCTGACGGGGTCGTTGTGCCGCTTGATCAGGACGCAGATCATCAGCAGCAGGCCGATCAGGCCGTAGGCCACGGAAGGCATGGTGCCTTCGTCCTCATCGGGATGCCGGGCGGCTGTGGCCACCGGCGTGGTGACATGGGCCAGATGGACGCCCGCAGGGTCGAGGACAGGCCGGGGTTCAGCCTGCTGCTGAACGGCAGCGGGCTGGGCAGTTCGGATGGCTTCGGTCGGGGCAGCATCGTGCGCCTGGACGGTCTGACTGAGGGCCAACAAACCGAAGACGGCAGTGACAAGCAGTGTGTTTTTCATGACAGTCCGCAGGTGGATGTATTCATTGTGTGCCCGCTTGCTGGAAAAGGGTATGAATAACTGCACGACTGGTTATGCCTGTTACAGTTCAGATAAAAATCGCAGCAGAAAGGGTGCGAAGCGGCGGTTGAAATGTGGTGCGTTTGCATCAATGACACCCGAGTTTGCATGGGCGGACGAGCACGAAAGGAGCGTGGGAACGAGATGGTGGATGATCAGATTAACCGAGTGCGGCAGGACATCGACGCCCTGGACGAGCAGCTGCTGGCGCTAGTCAACCGGCGGGCATGGCTGGCGCAGCGCATTGGCGAGCTGAAGAGGGGGGCCGATGATGCACCGGTCTACCGTCCTGAGCGGGAGGCGGCCATCATCCGCAAGCTGCAGGCGGCCAACCCCGGACCCTTGCCCGATACGGCGATCCGTTCGTTCTGGCGCGAGCTGATGTCGGCCTGCCGGGGCCTGGAGCGGCCGCTGCGAGTGGCTTTCCTGGGGCCCTGGGGCACGTTTAGCGAACAGGCCATGCGGGCGCGCTTCGGCGATGCCGTGGAAGGGGTGCCCTGCGCTTCTATCGACGATGTGTTCCGGGTGACGGAAGCCGGGACGGTGGATTTCGGGGTGGTGCCGATCGAGAACTCGACCGAGGGGTCGGTGACGCGGACCCAGGACCTGTTCCTGAACACGCCGCTGCGGATCACGGCCGAGATCACGGTGCCGGTGCGGCACGTGCTGATGTCCCGGACCGGCCAGATGGCCGATATCCGGCAGGTGGTGGCGCATCCACAGGCGCTGGCGCAGTGCACGCTGTGGTTGCAGCACAATCTGCCGGGTGTGGAACTGATGCCGGTGCCCAGCAATGGCGAGGGGGCGCGTCGTGCGGCCGAGGATCCCGCGCTGGCCGCCATCGGCAGCGAGACGGCGCTGGCCGTGTATGACCTGCTCTCGGTGGCCCATGCCATTCAGGATGATCCGATGAACCGGACGCGCTTCCTGGTGGTGGGCATGCAGAAGGTGCTGCCGTCGGGGCAGGACCAGACCTCGCTGATCCTGGGCGTGCCCGATCGGGTCGGGGCGCTCCACCAGCTGATCGAGCCACTCTCGCGGCATGGGGTGACGATGAAGCGCTTCGAGTCCCGTCCGGCGCGCCAGGGAGGATGGGAATACTATTTCTACATCGACCTGCTGGGGCATCAGGATGACCCGGAGGTGAGCACGGCGCTGGCCGAGCTGCAGCAGCGCGCGGCCTTTTTCCGGCTGATGGGGTCGTACCCGTCGGAAAGCGCCATGGTGGTGTGAGGTGTCGCCCTGGACCGCCGGTCACATGGTGACAGGGGGCCCGGGCCTGCAGGACAACGAGACAGGGAGGGAATCCAGATGACCACGGAGGGACAACAGGGCGTGTCGCCCGCAGCGGGAGCGCCGGCAGGCGTGCGCAGCATTGCGCCGTATCGGCCCGGACGGCCCATCGGGGAGGTGGCGCGCGAGCTGGGGCTGGATCCGGCCGGCATTGTGAAGCTGGCGTCCAACGAGAACCCGCTGGGCATGTCGCCCAGGGCGGTGGCTGCGGCCCAGCAGGTGCTGGCGGGCGGTGCGCGTTACCCGGATGCCAATGGGCATGACCTGAAGCAGGCGCTGGCCCGGCATTACGGGGTGGACGCCGGCTGGATCACGCTGGGCAACGGTTCCAACGATATCCTGGAGCTGGCGGCGCGGGCGCTGGTGGGGCCGGGGCAGGGCATCATCCATTCGCGCTATGCCTTCATCGTCTATCCGCTGGTGGCGCAGGCCATCGGGGCGGTGGGCATCGAGGTGCCCGATGCGGGACTGGGGCATGATCTGGCGGCGATGCTGGCGGCCATCACGCCCGAGACCCGGATGGTGTTCATTGCCAACCCCAACAATCCTACCGGCACCTTCATTCCGGGCGATGCGCTGCTGCGCTTCCTGGAGCAGGTGCCGCCCCAGGTGGCGGTGGTGCTGGACGAGGCCTATACCGAATATCTGGCGCCCGAGCAGCGCTACGACGCGCTGGCGTGGGTGAAGCGTTTCCCGAACCTGATCGTGTCGCGCACCTTCTCGAAGGCCTACGGACTGGCGGGCCTGCGGGTGGGCTTTGCGGTGGCGCAGCCGGCGCTGACCGACCTGATGGGGCGGGTGCGGCAGCCCTTCAACGTCAACAGCGCCGCGCTGGCTGCCGCCGAGGCGGTGCTGGACGACGCCGACTACCTGACGCGCAGCTACCAGATCAACCGTGAGGGACGAGCCCAGCTGGTGCGGGCCTTCGAGGCGCTGGGGCTGGAGTACGTGCCGTCCTCGGGCAACTTCGTGCTGGTGAAGGTGGGAAATGCGGCCGGCATCAACGACCGGCTGCTGCGGGCCGGCATCATCGTGCGGCCGGTGGCCAACTATGGCCTGCCGGAATGGCTGCGCGTCTCCGTAGGGTTGCCCGAAGAGAACCGGGCCTTCATCGACGCGCTCACGAAGATCCTGGGACAGTGATGTTCAGGCAGGTTGCCATCCTGGGGACGGGCCTGATGGGGGGCTCGCTGGCGGCGGCGCTGCGGGCGCGGCTGCCCGGGGTGCGCCTAGTGGGTTTCGGGCGTGATCCGGACATCTCGCGGGCCATGGAACTGGGGCTCTTCGATGTCCGGGCCGATTCGGTGGCCGACGCGCTGGCCGGGGCTGACCTGGTGGTGCTGGCGGCGCCCATTTCCGTCAACTGCGCGCTGGTGCCCGAGGTGGCGGCCCATCTGCCCTCCAACGCGGTGCTGACCGACCTGTCCAGCGTGAAGGGGCCGGTGGTGACGGTCTGGCGCAGGACGATCGCTGCGATGAGCGATGGCGCCGCGGGGCAGTCCACGCCCGGGCTTGGTGATTTCGTGCCCTGCCATCCCATTGCCGGCAGCGACCGCGGCGGGCCGGATGCGGCTGACCTGGACCTGTTCGTGAGCCGCGAGGTGGTGCTGAGCCCGCTGCCCGGGAATCGGCGGGATTCGGTCGAGCGCCTGCAGGCGCTGTGGCAGAAGCTGGGGGCACATGTGACCCGGATGAGCGTGGCCGACCACGACCGCGTGTTTGCGCTGGTCTCGCATGCGCCGCACGTGGTGGCCTTTGCTGTGGCAGGGGCCGTGGCAGCCGATGGGGCGAGTCCGGGCCAGCCGGATGCCGCAGGCAAGGAAGCCGGCGCGGGCA
>CAUVLK010000108.1:0-7347 GCA_963552635.1 uncultured Lautropia sp.
CCCACCGCCCGCGCCCTGTGGGCGCGCGCCGACCGCCACGGGTCCGGCGCCCGGCCTGCTGACCCTCGCCACCAGCCGCATTCCCGTCCACCGGCATGGCCTGGCCACTCGGCATGATCGTCCCGGACATGTCCTGCCCGGGCAGCTGCACCATGCCCTCGCCCGTCTGCTGGGCACGACCCCGCGCCCCGCGCAGCATGCGCCGGCGCGCGGGATGGCGACTGCCTGACGGCTGCGGAGAACCGGAAGTCGCGCCCTGCTGGCCAGCGCCGGCCTGGGCCGCATTGCCCGCACCTCGTCCCTGGCGGCGCGACGCATCATTTCCACGCCCAGCGCCTTTGCCCCGCCCCTGGGCGTTGCCCGACCTGGCACCTCGTGCGGCATCCGTCGCCCCGTCACTCATCTCGGCCACATGGCGGCGCATCTGCTGCTGCAGCTGACGCACTTCGGCCTCGGTCAGGGCGTGCAGGCGACCACGCTGCAACCGCGGCGGCAGCGCGATCGGACCAAAACGGATACGCACCAGCCGCGAGACCGTCAGACCCACCGCATCGAAGAGGCGTCGCACCTCACGGTTGCGCCCTTCCAGAATCACCACCCGATACCAGTGATTGGCACCTTCGCCGCCGATGTCCTCGATGGACTGCAGCGTGGCCGGGCCGTCTTCCAGCGTCACACCGGTCAGCAGCTGCTGGCGGATCTCGTCATCCACCCGCCCCAGCACCCGCACCGCGTACTCACGCTCCCAGCCATAGCGGGGATGCATCAGCTTGTTGGCCAGATCGCCCGACGTGGTGAAGATCAGCAGACCCTCACTGTTCAGATCCAGCCGTCCCACGGCAATCCAGCGTGCCCCACGCAGGCGAGGCAACCGGTCGAAGACCTTCGGCCGCGATCCCGGATCATCGCGCGTGACCAGCTCGCCGGTCGGCTTGTGGTAGAGCAGCACCTGAGGCGTCTGCGAGGCCGCGCTGCGCTTGCGCGACAGCGGCTTGCCATTCACGCGGATGACGTCCTCGGGCCCCACCCGCTGGCCCACATGGGCCGGCAATCCATTCACGGACACCCTTCCGGCGATGATCAGCTCCTCCATGTCCCGGCGCGAACCGATGCCGGCATCGGCCAGAATCTTGTGGAGCTTCTCGGCATCGGGCGACACCGGCCGCCGGGTACCTCGACCCGAATCGCGCAGGCCGATGCTGGCCTCGCGGGCAAAGAACGGCACCGGCTCCCCGGGCACTTCCTCGCCATCATCCTCGTCGTCGAAATCGTCTTCGTCGTCGTACCGGTCGTCTTCGTCGCGGAAATCATCGTCATCGAAGTCGTCCTCGTCCGCCGGCGCACCGAAAGACGGCGCCTCGGAAGCAGACCACCCGGCATCCGCCGACGATGCGCCCAAGGACGGCTGCACGTCACCGTCGTCCGATGCCGCACCCACCAGCGCTCCACCAGCCTGCGCATCGGCAAGCCCATCCTCGGAAACCGCCCCGTCAGTCGCCGTCACGTCCTCGGCCGAAGCAACCTTGCTGCGACGGCTCGACGCGCGAGGCGCCCGGGCACGACGCGGCTTGGCTTCGACGGCAGCCCCCTCGGCATCGGAAGCCGCCGCATCGGCCGACACGGCATCGCCCCCCTCGGCGGCAACGCCCACTTCCGTCGCCACGGCATCCGCCGCCGGCTTGCGACGCGAGCGCGAGCCCCGCTTGGCGGGTTTCGCGGCGGACTCTTCGGCGGACGCCTCTCCGGTGCCCTCCGCGCCCGTCACACCCTCGACGTCATCCTTCGCAGCCGTCTTGCGACGACGGGTTCTGGGCGCGGGCGTGCCGGCATCACCGGCATCCGCCTCGGCAGCCTTGCGTCGCGGAGCACGCTTGCGCGGCGCCACCGTCTCCCCGGTGGACGTCGTGCCTGCTTCCGTCTGCTGCATCGGATCGGCCGATGCACCCTGCCCCTCATGGGCAGCATCGCGCTGCATGTCTTCTTCGTACTGTTCGGTATTCATGCGATGGTCACATCACAGGGGGTTGCCTGCGGACACTTCCGCAGCGGGTAGTTCTTCATTCACGGCCGTCCCGGCTTCGGGTGCCGCCTCTTCCTTCATGTTCATGTCGGGCGGCGCCTCGGCCGCCTCAGCCTCAGCCTCACTGGCACTGGCACTGGCACTGGCACTGGCACCGGATTCGACCCCGGCACCAGCGTTCCCTCCGCCGGCGGATGACGCTCCGTCAACATCGGCGCCACCGGACGCTTCGGCCCCCTCGGAGGCCTCGGCATTGCCGGGTGCCTCGGCGCCCTCGCCTGCCTCTTCGGCAATTTGGGCCGAGGCCGCTGCCCCGGTCTGCAGCGCCAGCGCCTCCAGCACATCGGCCGGCAGCGCATCATCGTCCAGCGCCGGCAGCTCGGTCAGCGACTTCAGGTTCAGATCATCCAGGAACTGCCGGGTGGTACCGAACAGCGCCGGCCGCCCCACCACGTCCTTCACGCCGATCTGATCGATCCAGCCCCGATCCTCCAGCGTCTTGATGATGTTCGACGACACCGTGACGCCCCGGATCTCCTCGATGTCACCCCGCGTGACCGGCTGCCGATAGGCAATGATGGCCAGCGTCTCCAGCACGGCCCGCGAATAGCGCGGCGGTTTCTCGGGGTTGAGCCGGGTGACGAAACGTGCAATGTCCGGCGCACTCTGGAAGCGCCAGCCCGACGCCAGCGCCACCAGGTGCAGCGAGCGGTCCAGCCAGTCATTGCGCAGGCTCTCGAGCACGTCACGCACCGTGTCGGGCCCGATCTCGGCCTCACCCGCGAACAGCTGACGCAGATCCGACACCGACAACGGCTTGTTCGCGCACAGCAACGCGCCCTCGATGACTCGTTTGACCTCAGCGGTATTCATCAACCTGATAGCAAAGACGCCGCATACAGCCCTCTCCCAGGGGAACGGCACAGGCAGCTGTCGGTGGGCTGCGCACCCTGCTGCCCGAAACGGGCACGGGGATGGCAGGCCGGACATCCGCGCCCTGCACGACAGGCATGACGGCAGACGACCGGACAGCACGAAAAGCTTGGAAGGATCAGCCAGCGGCAGGCTTTCCCGGCAGAAATCTTCGAGGACGATGCCACGGGCACCGGGCTGGCACGAGTCCGGTCCCATCGTCCTGCCCGGGACGACTGTCTGTCACAGGAAAGGCAGGCTCAAGACCTGCAAGCGAGAACCGCCACGGAGCCGGCAGGCACGCACCCAAAGGTACGTCGGCAAACCGTCAAGGACCCAGCAATGGCCCGGCAACGCGATTCATGGCCGATTGGCTCGCGTCATTCTACCCCAACTGCCCGCACAAAACGCAACGACGACGCAGCTGCAACACTGCAACCGTTCAGAACGTGTAGCCGACCTGCAGGGATCCGAACGACGGCACGTGCCGCTGCCCCTCGAACTCGCGGGAACGCACCACCCACATGAACTGGGCATTCCATCGTCCTGCGCGCACGCTCACCCCCGCACCGACGTCCCCCACCAGGCGCTTGCGCCGCACCCGGTGACTGTCATGCCAGGTACTGCCGTCCAGGGTCAGATCCCGCAGCACCGCGCGGCCGCCCAGCGTCACGAACCCGGCCCAGCGCGCTGCATCCGTCGCCTCCCAGGTCACCTCGCCGGGCTCGTTGGAGCCCGGGCGCAGCGGCGCCGATCCTCCATCGTCCTGCAGATCGGGGCCAAAACGCCATTCCAGACCTGCAAAGGCACTGGTCTGCAGGTTGCCCAGACGCATGCCCCAGTGCCCCAGCAGATCCGTTCCACGGACCGTGGCCGGCTGCCAGCGCTTCACCCGGTACTGCGCCGCCTCCAGGATCGGCTCGTCGGGCAACTGGTGCGCCCAGCCCTGGAAACGCGCGGCATTGATCACCCGATGCACCGCGTTCTGCAGCGACTTTCCACGGACCGACGGCCCCACCCAGCCCAGACGCACCTCATTGCGCACCCGCTGCCCATCCATCCAGGTGCCGGCCGCCAGGGTGGCCACCAGCGTCGCCGCATAAGGACGATCCTTCACCTGAAGCCAGGAGGCACGGCTGTTCTCCGGCGTGTAGATGGCCTGATCCAGCCGGAAACTCACGTACTCGGTGGGAACCCGCCCCACGCCCAGCGCACGCCACAGCGGGCACAGCGGGCCCTCCCCGCCGGACGCCCCCCAGCCATCATGGGCTGCCGTGCGTGCCGCCACCTCCAGCATCACGCCGCTGCTGTAGCCATAATCCTCGCCCGAGGCCAGATCATTGTCGATCTTCAGCCGCACCTGCGTG
The DNA here is from genome assembly GCA_963552635.1 of uncultured Lautropia sp. Classification (GTDB taxonomy): domain Bacteria; phylum Pseudomonadota; class Gammaproteobacteria; order Burkholderiales; family Burkholderiaceae_E; genus Lautropia. The sequence goes on from CAUVLK010000108.1 coordinate 4,300, forward strand.
GCTGCTGTCGGCCGGCACCCCCAGGGCCGGGGCGCATCCTGCCCCGCTTCCGTCGCAGACGATGGCCCCGACCAGGGCACCAGAACATTCGGGGCCGGCCGCGGCTTGCTGCCGGGCTCGACGGGATATCCCCTGCCCACCGGATCATCCACCCGATGGACGCCAGGCCATTCGTCCTCGGCCTGCGGCGCTTCCTCGTAAGAGGTATCAGGCTGGAGCACCGCCCCCGGATCGCCAAACGGATCGGAGCCCGGCACCGCCCGATCGGGATCGTTCCAGAACGCCGTCAGCATCCCGCCGCGTGCTGCCCGCTCCGCCGTGCTGCCCGGGGCCAGCAGATGGCGCTGCAGAGACGGCCCGGACACCGGCAACGCCCGTTGAAGCGAAAGCCCCGGTACAACGACCGGAGCCGGTTGCGCGGGATGGGGGTCGGTCGCAGCGGCCTGCACCGATCCGGTCGCGGCCAGCCCCAGCCATGCCAGCACCGTCCCGGCGGCCACACTGCATCTGCCGTCCTTGACCCTGGTTCCCTGCAAGCTGCCCCGTCTGACCGCCATCACCTTCGTTTCCGTGCCTGTAAGTGATTGCAAGTATGCAAGCACACAGGCGCCGAAGGTACCCCGCAGGATGGGGAGGCGTCGCTGATTTGCCAACTTTCCGGACCAATCCGGTCAATGGACGATGGACGTTGCCAGCGCACAACATCCATCGCCATCCATCGAAGCGCTATCCGCGTACCTTCGGCTGCGAGAACACCATCACGGGCGGCAGCGAGCCACGGAAGCGCTCCACCTCGGCCACCGCGGTATGACCGCAATTGCCCTGCGCCAGCTTCGATGTAGCCACGCCTGTCGTCAGCACGTTCACGTCCCCCCACGCGCACAGCGTGTTCGGATCGCGTGAGTTCACCGGGTCATACCAGCCGCCCTCGTTGATCCGGATGGCGCCGGGCATGATCTCGTCGGTAACCTTCAGGCCCGCCAGGATCTGGCCCCGCTGGTTGAAGACCCGCACCACGTCACCATCCTTCAGGCCGCGTGCCTTCGCATCCTGCGGATTCATCCAGCAGGGCTCGCGCCCGGCGACCTCGTAGCTGTTGCGGTTGATGGTGCCGCACAGCTGCGAGTGCAGCCGCATCTGTGGGTGGTTGGACAAGATATGCAGCGGGTAGCGCGAATCCGAACGCCCGGTGCGCTCCAGTGGCTCCATCCAGGTGGCGTGCGGCGGGCAGTCATCATAGCCGTATTTCTCGATGGTCCGCGAATACAGCTCGAACTTGCCCGATGCCGTACCCAGCGCATTGAGCAGCGGATCAGCCCGAAAATCGGCATGCCGCACGAAGTCCTTGGCCTCGGCCGAAATCGGGAATGCCAGCGGCCGATTGCTCTTCCAGAACACATCGAACACCGGCATTTCCATGCCCTTGGCGCGCGACTCGATCTTGGCTGCCTCGTACAGATTGCGGATCCACTCCATCTCGGTGAGCCCCGCCGTGAACTCCTCGCCCTTGCCAAGACGTTTCGCAATGGCCGCAAAGATGTCGAAATCACTGCGTGCCTCGAACACCGGCTCGACGAGCTTCTTCATCGCCACGATGTGGCTCTGCGCATAATCGCCCATCTGTTCGATGTCGTTGCGCTCATAGGACGTGGTGGCCGGCAGCACGATATCGGCATGCCGTGCCGAGGCCGTCCACTGCACGTCGTGCACGATGAACGTGTCCAGATTGCGCCAGGCACGCCGCATCTCGTTGCGGTCCTGCTGGTGAGCAAACGGGTTTCCGCCCGCCCAGTAGGCCAGCTTGATCAGCGGCAGCTTGATCTCTTTCCCGTTGAACTGCATCACCTTGCCGGGATTCAGCAGTGTCTCCACCAGCCGCGATACCGGAATCGAGACCGCCCCGCTCTGCGTCAGCCAGGCTGCGCCCCCGTTGACCTGCCCCGACGCGTCGTCGATGGCCTTCAGGATCGGCGTGGTGGCCGCAGGTGCGCCGCCCGAGGCATAGTGATAGCTCAGACCATAGCCCCCTCCCGGCAGGCCGATCTGCCCCAGCATCGCCGCCAGCGTGATCAGCATCCAATGTACCTGCTCGCCATGATGCTGACGCTGCGTCGAATAGCCCAGCGCCAGCATCGTGCGGTTGGCCGCAAAGCGGCGCGCCAGATCGCGCAGCGTCTGCGCCGGTACGCCGCATATGCCCGCCGCCCATTCCGCCGTCTTGGGCGTGCCATCGGTCTTGCCCAGCAGGTACGGCAGGAACCGGTCGAAGCCGGTGGTATAGCGATCAAGGAATGCCTGATCGTGCAGCTTCTCCGTATACAGCGTATGGGCGATGCCCATCATCATCGGCACGTCGGTCTGCGGGCGCGGCGCAATCCACTCGCCGTTCAGCTCCTTGCAGGTCTCCGTAAGAACCGGATCGATGCTGATCACCTTCGTGCCCGCCTTCTTCATGGCGGCCACCCCCGGCCAGGCGCCATGGTCGGCCACCTGCCAGGAAATCTGCGAATTGTTCAGCGGGTTGCAGCCCCAGAACACCATCAGCTGGCAATGCTTGGCCAGATTGTCCCAAGCGGTGCATTGCTCATACACCTCCAGCGAACCCGACACGTAGGGCAGGATCACCTGCGCTGCGCCGGTGGAATAGTCACCGCTGCTGTTGGTATAGCTGCCCGTCAGGTTCAGCATCCGTCGCAGCAACGTCCGGCAGTTGTGGACGCGCCCCGGACTCTTCCAGCCATACGACCCCGCAAACACGGCCTGCTGTCCGTACTTCTTGCGCACCCGTACCAGCTCGTCGGCCACCAGCTCGATGGCCTTGTCCCAGCTCACCCGCATGAAATCACCGCTGCCCCGACCATCCGGATCAGCACCCGGGCCCTTTTCCAGCCAGGCACGGCGCACCATCGGATAGCGGATGCGCGACGGCGAATAGAGCGAATCCAGCACGCCTGGCAATTGTGGCGACGGTGCCGGATCACCCGACCAGGGCCTGAACTCCACAGCCCGGCCATCCTTCACGATGCCATAGAACACGCCCCAGTGGCA
>CAUVLK010000109.1:0-7318 GCA_963552635.1 uncultured Lautropia sp.
ATCCGCGCCGGTTGTTCCGCAGAAGGCTGATTGCCGGAGGCCTTCGTTGGAATTGGGTGCCAGCGTATCAGCCCTGGACGCGGCAGGTGGTATCCATGAGGTTGATGATTCGTTGTGCTGGCATGTCGAAAATCATGGATTCTGGGCGTTATCCTATGTAATACGTTGCGTATTTGCCTGATTTTGCTCAGATCGTGGTGTGGACGTCGCTGCATTCCCGAATTGGACATGAAGTCGGCGGCGCGACTCGCGGCAGCTTCGCACTGTGTATTTACAAATCCGGGTGTCGATGCGCTCGAAAGCACCAGGATGAACAAGGGGCGAGGATGAGTTGCCGAGCCGGGAAGGTCATTGGCCGGAGGGGGCTCTGGCCCTCATGTCTGCCGGTAGAATGAAATGTTTCCGATGGTTTCTGCAAAGGATGATCTGCGATGACCCAATCTTCGAAGCCGGCACTGCCGCCGCTGGAAATCGATGCGGCCGAAGGGCCTTTCCCCCTGGGCATGCCGCCCGAGCGCTTCCTGCGTGACTACTGGCAGAAGCGGCCGGTGCTGATTCGCAGGGCGTTTCCCGGTTTCAAGTCGCCCATCCAGCCGGAGGATCTGGCGGGGCTGTCGTGCGAGGAGGGTTCGCTGGGACGGCTGGTGAGCCATGATCCGGCCACCGACAAGTGGACGCTGCGCACCGGACCTTTCGATGAGGCCGAGTTTCCCGGCATGCCGGACCATGACTGGACGCTGCTGGTGCAGGACGTGGACAAGTGGGATCCCGACGTGCGGGCGCTGCTGGAGCATTTCCGCTTCCTGCCGGCCTGGCGGATGGACGATGTGATGGTGAGCTTTGCTGCCCGGGGTGGCAATGTGGGCGCACATATCGACAACTACGATGTGTTCCTGGTGCATGGGGTGGGGCAGCGGCGCTGGATGATCGACAGCCGCCCGAATCCGGACACCGCTTACCGGGACGATGTGCCGCTGAGGCTGCTGAAGCATTTCGACCCGGACTGCGACTGGGTGCTGGATCCGGGCGACATGCTCTACCTGCCGCCGGGGGTGCCGCATCACGGCGTGGCAGTGAACGCCTGCCTGACGATCTCGGTGGGCTTCCGGGCGCCTTCCAGTGCCGAGCTGCTGGAGGACTACATTGATGTGCTGACCTTCGATGCCGACGAGTCGCTGCGCTACGGTGATGCCGACGTGCAGCTGCCGGCCGATGCCTACGAGATCGATCGGCCGGCGCTGGATCGGGCCTGGACGGCGATGCAGGCGCTGAAGATGGACGACCCCGAGCGCTTTGCCGAGTGGTTCGGCCGCTTCATTTCCAGCTATCGGGTGGCAGTGGGGCAGTCGCCCTCGGCCGAGACGGCCAGTTCCCTGTCGATGGCCGAGAGCGTGGCTGAAGGCGTGGTGTGGGAGCGGCATCCGTATTCACGCATGGCATGGCGACGTACCGCGAAGGGTACAGCCCAGATCTTTGCCAATGGACGGGACTGGGCCTGCGAGTCGGTGGATGACGCAGCGCGCATCTGCGCGGCGACCCGGATCGACGCCCACACACTGGGGGCGCTGTCGCCCGCCGGGCGTGCCCTGGTGCAGCAGCTGGCCGAGGCTGGCCACTATGCGCCGATGGATGAGGACGGGGCGTACGAGGTCGAGGACGACGGCCTGTACGACGAGGGCACCGGGGACGACGCGTAAGCCTGGCGTGGGCGGCCACCGTACGAATCCCTGTCAGGCTGACCATCCGAGCAAGGGGATGTCAGCCTGACGGGAAAGGCCGGCCCTTGGCAAGCCTGGCCCCCGGGTTGTCCGCGGTGACTGCCGAGGGCCAGGAGCTTCCGATCAGAGGAAGACGCTGCTGGCCATGTCGCCGACCAGGTAGGTGGCCAGCAGGGCGATGACGCCCCAGCCCACCAGTCGGGCGACAGCGCGGCCCACCGGGGCGCCGCCCAGCCGTGCCGACAGCCAGCCCAGGCCAGCCAGTCCGGCCAGGGTGCTGATGGCCAGGGCTGGCAGCATCACGTAGACAGGCAGGACGACGACGACCAGCACCGGCAGGATGGCGCCACAGATGAAGGCCAGCGCCGAAGCCCAGGCGGCCTGCAAGGGGTTGGTGTCGATGGTCTCGCTCAGGCCGATCTCGTCGCGGGCATGGGCCTGAAGGTCGTCATGTCGGGTGAGTGCTTCCGCCACCTGACGGGCCAGAGCGTGGTCCAGACCCCGGCTTTCGTAGATGCTGGTCAGCTCGCGCAGCTCGGCTTCGGGGTTGCGGTCCAGTTCCTGGCGCTCCTTGGCCAGGTCGGCCCGTTCGGTGTCGGACTGGCTGGAGACCGAGACATATTCGCCGGCCGACATGGAAACGGCGCCTGCCACCAGGGCGGCGATGCCGGAGAGCACCAGCGTGCGCCCATCGGTGCCACCGGCCACCAGACCCATCAGCAGGCTGGCGGTGGAGATCAGTCCGTCGTTGGCGCCCAGGACCCCGGCGCGGAGCCAGTTGTTGCGGCTGCTGTAGTGGCGTTCGGGGTGGATGCTTCGGGACATGGCGACGGGGCGAAGAGAGGTTGGGGAAGGCGGTTGCCGGGGGGGGGGGGGCCGGGGAGGTGATGCCCGGGGATGCAGGCTTGGGACCTGCATCCTGCGGGGAGCGCACGGGGCATGCCCGATGCCCCAGTCTAACGGCTATCGAAGTTGCCGTGTCGGCCTTGCCCCTGACGCCGCTCAGACCGTGGTGCCGGCTTGCAGTGTGCCTTCACGTTCGCGACGCTCTTCGCGCTCCACTTCAGCCTCTTCCTCGGGGCTCATGCGCTGCACGCCGATGCCCAGGAAGGCCATGACAATGGCCAGGAGGGGGATGGAGTAGTTGAGTACCGCGTAGGGGCCATACTCGAAGGCGGTGACGCCCAGCATGGAGGAGGCAAACACGCCGCAGGTGTTCCACGGCACCAGCACCGAGGTGACGGTGCCGCCGTCTTCGAGGGCGCGCGACAGGTTCTTGGACTTCAGCCGCATCCGGCGGAAGGCCTCGACGTACATGCGGCCTGGCAGCAGGATGGAGATGTACTGTTCGGACGTGGTGGCGTTGGTGAGGATGGCCGAGGCAATGGTGGCGGTGATCAGCCCTGCGGCGTTGTGCGCCATGTACAGGATCTTCTCGACCAGCGCTCGCAGCATGCCGGTCTTTTCCATCACGCCGCCAAAGGTCATGGCCACGATGGTGAGCGAGACGGTGCCCATCATGGCGTCGATGCCGCCACGGTTGAAGAGCTCATCGACCATGGCGTTGCCGCTTTCCAGCTTGAAGCCTTCCTGCAGCGTCTTGACGGCCATGTCGATGTGACCGCCCTGCACCCAGACGTGGCAGCCCCATCCCATGAGGATGCCGGCAGCCAGGGCGGGCAGGGCGGGCACCTTGCGGGCGATCAGCACGATGACGCTGGCCGGGACCAGCAGCAGCCAGGGGGAGATGACGAAGCTCTTGTTGAGCGCACCGAGCACCTCGTTGATCTTGGCGGCATCAAGGTGGGCGCCCTGGAACTGCATGCCCATCACGTAGTAGGCCACCAGTGCGATGACGAGGCCAGGCACCGTGGTGTAGAACATGTGCCGGATGTGGTCGAACAGGTCGGTGCCCGTGATGCCGGCGGCCAGGTTGGTGGTGTCGGAGAGCGGTGACATCTTGTCACCGAAGTAGGCGCCCGAGATGACGGCACCGGCCACCATCGGGGCAGGGATGTCGATGCTGTGGCCGATGCCCATGGCGGCCACGCCGATGGTGCCCATGGTGGCCCACGAGCTGCCGATGGCCAGCGTCACGATGCAGCAGATCGAGCAGATCGTGAACAGGAACATCGACGGCGAGAGCAGTTCGAGCCCGTAGTAGACCATCGTGGCGACGATGCCGCCCCCGATCCAGCTGCCGATGGTCAGGCCGATCATGATGATGATGAGGATGGCAGGGAGCGCCATCTTGATGCCGGCGTAGCAGGCCTCCTCGATGAAGTTCCAGGTGTAGCCGAAACGCGAGGCGATGAAGGCGGCGGTGGCCGTGCCGATGAGCAGCGGAACGTGCGGGCTGGCCTTGAGCACGATGACGCAGATGCCCATGACGATGATCATCACCAGCATGGGGATCACGGCGTAGCGAAAGGGAATGGGTGTCTCGTTGATGGTCTGGTTATGGCTCATGGCCGTGTGTCCTTTTGTCATGAGGGACATGATCAAGCGGGGCAGAGAATACCGCAGTACTCGGCCAGACTGTCCGCTTTCCCCGCGGTTTTACGGGATATGGGCAGAGGGCGCCCCGGCGTGACGGAACGGGGGCTGTGCACGGGGCGGTCGGTGCTGTCCCCTGCCTGGGCGGGGTGGGGCATGACCCACCCCGGAATGATCACGCCACGCGGCGCATCTGGGCACGGCCACGGCCGCCGCGCACGAAGCGGAACAGGTTCTTCGGATCGTCGCCGTCCGGCACCAGTTCGATGTCGACACCGACATCGCGCAACAGGGCCTGCTGGTAGACATAGCGCAGAGTGGAGTAGTCTTCCAGCGCGAAGCCCACCGAGTCGAAGATGGTGATCTGGTCCTTGTCCTGACGCCCCTCTTCGGTGCCGGCCAGCACCTTCCACAGGTCCACGACCGGGAAGTCGGCGGGCAGCTGCTGGATGTCGCCTTCGATGCGGCTCTGCGGCTCGTATTCGACGAAGACGCGGCCGGCACGCAGCACGTCGGCGTGCAGCTCGGTCTTGCCGGGGCAGTCGCCGCCCACGCCGTTGATGTGCGTGCCGGGCTCCAGCATGTCGGGGGTGATGATGGTGGCGTAGGTCTTGTCGGCGGTGACGGTGGTGATGATGTCGGCGCCCTTGACGGCCTCGGCGGTCGAGTTGGCACGGATGATCTTGAGGTCGCTGTACTCGGCCAGGTTCCGGATCAGCTTCTCGGTGGCGTCAGGATCCACGTCATAGACGGCGATCTCCTCGATGCCCAGCTGCGTGTGGAAGGCCAGCGCCTGGAACTCGCTCTGGGCGCCGTTGCCGATCAGTGCCATGCGCTTCGAATCCGGGCGGGCCAGGGCGCGAGCCGCCATCAGCGAAGTGGCACAGGTGCGCAGCGCGGTGGCCACGGTCAGCTCCGACAGCAGTACCGGATAGCCGGTGTCCACGTCGGCCAGTACGCCGAAGGCCATCACGGTATACATGCCGCGCTGGGTGTTGCTGGGGTGGCCGTTGACGTACTTGAAGGCATAGCGCTCGGCGTTGGAGACGGGCATCAGCTCGATGACGCCGATGTCGGAGTGGTTGGCCACGCGCGCGGACTTGTCGAACTCGGGCCAGTGCAGGAAGTCGTCGCGGATGGTGTCGGCCAGCTCGCCGATGAAGCGGGGAACGCCGATGTCGTAAACCAGTTTCGACATCGTGGGTACGTCGATGAAGCGGGTCATGGCAATTTCCTTCTAGGGTGCGGTCGGTTTTCTGATAGGCCGGCGCGCAGTCGTGGAACGGTGTGTTACGGGAGGGGGCCTGGCCTGGGCAGCGTCTGCCCCTCCAGGACCCTTGGGGATCTTCGGAACACGTCCTTCAGGGAGATCTCCGGAACGCCGTGATTGTTGCTGCGAGAGCTGCCATATTGAAGAAACTTATCTTCCACAATCAGCATCCATCAAATCGTTTTGATAATATGAACAAGTCATAATGACAATGCTGCACCGCACATTCAGGGTTATCCCGATGGGTGTTGCGAGGCCGGAAAGCCATGCCAGGATGGCAGGAAAGGAGCAGAATCCCGAAAGCGACCGTGTCGGCGGTTTTGCCGTGTCGCGCGTTGTAACGAGTGTGGGAAACAGGCGGGTAACCGCCGGGAATACAGGATGAACGACCTGGACAGGCAGCTGATTGCGCTGCTGCGCGAGAATGCGCGGATGCCGGTGGTGGCGCTGGCCAAGAAGCTGCGGGTGGCGCGCGCCACGGTGCAAAACCGGATCTCCCGGCTGGAGCAGGAAGGGGTGATCGTTGGCTACACGCTGCGCCTGAAGCCCGAGGAGGAAGTGCACCAGATCCGCGCGATCATGAGCCTGGCAGTGGAAAGCAACCGAGAGGAGGCGGTGATGCGCCAGCTGCGTGGCCATGTCAGCGTGGTCACGCTGCATTCGGTCAACGGCCGCTGGGATCTGGTGGCCGAGCTGCGGCTCGACACGCTGGAGGCCTTCGATCGGCTGATCAGCACGATCCGGGCCATTCCCGGCGTGCAGGCCACCGAGACCAGCATCGTGCTGGCCACTTACAAGATGTAGGCGGTAGGCGCAGGGGGCCGGCGCGTTCAGAAGGCGCTGCCGGGCTCCTGCAGGAAGGCCTGTTCCTCGGCGCTGGAGGGGCGGCCCAGCACGGCGTTGCGGTGCGGGTAACGGCCGAAGCGGTCGATGATCCGCTTGTGGGCGTGGGCAAAGCGGATGCTGCCCGTCAGTCCGCTGGCCTCGAAGAGGCGGACGGACTCCTCCTGCACGCGCGCCGATTCGCTGTGCATGTAGGGCATGTACAGGAAGGCCCGCTGCGAGGGTTCCAGTGCCAGGTCGGCGCCCTGGCGGACGGCTTCCTGGGCCAGGGCCAGCGCCATGCCGTCCTGGGCGAAGGCGCGCGGGTCGTTTCGATACAGGTTGCGCGAGAACTGGTCCAGCACGATGATCTCGGCCAGCCGGCCCGACGGGGTGGCGCGCCATGACCACAGCTCGCCGGCGGCGGCCTGGGCATGCAGCGTCAGGAAGCGGTCGCGGATGGTGGCATCGAAGGCCGGATCCTTGCTGAAATGCTGTTTTGGCGAGGCTTCCTTGAACCAGAAGTGCAGGACCGTGTCCGGTGCGGGCGGGGGGGCGGTGGGTGTCGTCATGTCGTGCGTGGGGGGCGTGCGTAGTGTCGCGTGTGCCGACGGGGTGCGCCGGTGGCGTGCGAGCGTTGCCGCCACCCGGGGGCCGGGTACGGGGCGGATGGAGGCCGGGCGGAAACCGGGAAAGCCGGGGCAGAAATGAAAAAAGCAGCCGGGGCGTGGGCCAAGGCTGCTTTTTGAATCTGGTGGGCGATACTGGGTTCGAACCAGTGACCCCTGCCGTGTGAAGGCAGTGCTCTACCGCTGAGCTAACCGCCCGGAAGGAAAGGTGTCTTGCGAAGCACCGCATCCGGTAAGCCGGCAGTATAACCGGAAATTCGGTTTGGTCAAAGCGAAGATGTAACAGGCGTGAATTGTTCTACCATCGACCCCATTTCTTCTTCGGCTTTTCATCACTGTCCTTCCATGACTGCCAACGCTTCATCCGCTGCTGCTTCCGCACC
>CAUVLK010000110.1:0-7314 GCA_963552635.1 uncultured Lautropia sp.
GCGAGCCCATGAAAGCCACCGCACTGCACCTGCCTACCTTCAAAGAAGCGCCTGCCGACGCCGAAGTCGTCAGCCACAAGCTCATGACGCGCGCCGGCATGATCCGCAAGCTGGCCGGCGGCATCTACACGTACCTGCCGCTGGGCCTGCGCGTCATCCGCCGCATCGAGGCCATCATCCGCGAGGAAATGGACGCCGCTGGCGCCATCGAGCTGCTGATGCCGGTGATCCAGCCCGCCGAGCTCTGGATGGAGTCCGGCCGCTGGGAAGAATACGGGCCCGAGCTGCTGCGCATCCGTGACCGCCATCAGCGCGACTTCGTCATCCAGCCCACCTCCGAAGAGGTGGTCACCGACCTCGCCCGGCAGGATCTGCGCAGCTACCGCCAGCTGCCCAAGAACTTCTACCACATCCAGACCAAGTTCCGGGACGAGCGCCGGCCGCGCTTCGGCGTCATGCGTGGGCGCGAGTTCACCATGAAGGACGCCTACTCCTTCGACCGAGACCCGGAAAGCGCGCTGGTCAGCTACCGGAAGATGTTCGATGCCTACCACCGCATCTTCGACCGGCTGGGGCTGCAATACCGTGCCGTGGCAGCCGACACCGGCTCCATCGGCGGATCGGCCAGTCATGAATTCCAGGTCATTGCCGACACGGGCGAGGACGCGTTGGTCTACAGCACGGGTTCCGACTACGCCGCCAACATCGAGCTGGCCGAGGCCGTGCCCCTGCTGGCCACCCGCATGGCCCCCACCCAGCCGCTCACCCGCACGGCCACGCCCGGCCAGGCCCGCTGCGAGGCGGTGGCCGAATACCTCAAGCTGCCGCTCGACCAGACGCTGAAGTCCATCGTGCTGAGCACCGAGACCCCGGGGGCTGACGGTCAGCCGCCCAAGGTCACGGTCTGGCTGCTGCTGCTGCGCGGCGACCATGAAATGAACGAAGTGAAGGTGGGCAAGGTGCCGGGCCTGAAGGGCTTCCGCTTTGCCACCGAGGAAGAAATCCTTGAACACTTCGGCTCCAAGCCCGGCTACCTGGGCCCGGTGGGCCTGAAGAAGCCCGTGCGCATGGTGGTCGACCGCACGGTCGCCAACATGAGCGACTTCGTCTGCGGCGCCAACGAGGTGGACTACCACTATACCGGCGTGAACTGGGGCCGTGACCTGCCCGAGCCGCTGCCTGAAGGGCAGGTGGGCGAGGTGATGATCGCCGACATCCGCAACGTCCAGGCCGGCGATCCGTCCCCGGACGGGCAGGGTACGCTGGCCATCCAGCGCGGCATCGAGGTGGGCCATGTGTTCTACCTGGGCACCAAGTATTCCCAGGCCATGAACGCCACCTTCATCGACGAGAACGGCCAGTCGAAGCCGCTGGAAATGGGCTGCTACGGCATTGGCGTCACCCGCCTTCTGGGCGCCGCCATCGAGCAGAACCACGACGACAAGGGCATCATCTGGCCGGCGTCCATCGCCCCCTTCGAGGTGGTGGTCTGCCCCATGGGCCTGGAGCGCTCCGAGGCCGTGCGCGAGGCTGTCGACCGGCTGGCTGCCGACCTGCAGGCGGCCGGCATCCGCTACGTGGTTGATGATCGCAACGAGCGCCCGGGCGTCATGTTTGCCGACTGGGAACTCATCGGTGTGCCGCTGCGCATTACCGTGGGTGACCGCGGCCTGAAGGAAGGGCTGCTGGAACTCACCGTGCGGCGTGGCATGGTCACCCACAAGGTTGCCCCGGCCGATGTGCTGGCCGAGGTGCAGAAGCTGCTGCCGACGCTTTGATCGTCAGGCACTTGGGGGCAGTCGCGCTGTCGGCTGCCCTTCTCCTGCCCGTCACCGCCCGGGCAGGCGCCCAGCAGTACGAGGTGCTGGCCGATGCGGTGCGGGTGGCGCTGACCAGCGCCATCGATGCCCCGCACGATGCCGAGCCGCTGTGGGAGTCACGCGCGCAGAAGATCGAGTGGCTCACGCAGATGTCCGACCGGCTGCCGCGTCGCGCCATGCCCGGCTTCGAGGCACGCCAGGCCTTTCTCCTCACCGTGCGCTACGAGGCGCAGCGTGCCGGCCTGGACCCCGAGATGGTGCTGGGCCTCATCCAGGTGGAAAGCGGTTTCCGTCAGTACGCCATCTCGAAGGTGGGCGCGCGCGGCTTCATGCAGGTGATGCCCTTCTGGACGCGCGTGCTGGGCAACGGCGATGCCGATGCACTCTTCCGGATGCGCATCAACATCCGCTACGGCTGCGTCATCCTGCGCCACTACCTCGATCTGGAAAACGGCAACCTCTTCATGGCCCTGGGGCGCTACAACGGCAGCCGGGGTCAGTCGGCCTATCCCGATGCAGTCTTTGCGGCCTGGAAGCGCTGGCGCTTCCAGCCGTCCGACGTCGCGTCCCCGCATCATTCATTCCCGCCAACCGACCGTTCGTCGGCTGCAAGCCCCGTCAATTGACCGCTCGTCGGTCCGTTCGGGGGGCGAGACCTGCCGTCCGTCGGTGGACATTATTCTTTTTGCTGGGGATGGACGCACCTCGGCCGACATCGGCTTCCCTCTCGTGTGTCTTTGCCCGGCATCCCATCCCCGGGATGACATGATCACCGCACGACAACCAGGGCCCCCCGCCCGGGAGCGAATGTGACGCAGTCCCAGGATCCAGCAGCACGACAACGCCAAGGCGCACGCCAACTGGCGTCGTGGGTGCTTTTGCTGATTGCGGTGTCGTACGTGGTGTGGATGTACGCCTATCCGATGGCCTATTCGAAGCCGGATCAGGTCCTGCCCTACAGGATCCTGGCGTCATCGAAGAACTTCAACGAACTCACCAGCGTGCTGGGTTCACTGCGCGAGCAGGGATCGGCGCTGGATCTGGGCACCAAAAGCAGCAATGCCAAGACCCTGTGGGTACTGGCCCGCATCCCCGCCGATACCGTCGAGCGCACGCGCGTGCTGCACATCGCCAACCGCTCGGTGCAGAAGGGCGATGCCGTCATCCTCGACGAATTCGGCCAGGCGCTGCTCTACGCGCATTTCAACAACGACCAGGAGCCCGTCAACGCGGCCCGTGCACTGCCCGGCTACGCCATCACGCTGCCCGAGCTGCCGCTGCCCCTGCCGGCCGGCCACCGCCGCTTCAGTGGCGAGCATGACCTGACCGCCGTGCTGCGTCTGGAGCTGTCCATTGCCGGCCCGGCGCTCTCGCTCAACCTGTGGGACGAGACCCGCTTCATCGAGGCACAGCGCCAGATCGAGGCCCAGGGCACGCTGCTGGGCAGTATCCTGGCGCTGCTGGGGCTGACCGCCTTCGTGGCCGGTCAGCTGATGCACATCCGCGTGGTGCGGCTGCTCGCCTTCTGGCTGGGATCTCGCGCCGTCTTCCTGATGGTTCGGGGCGGCTACATCCAGTTCTGGCTGGGCAGCTCGGCCTCCAGCGTGGTGGGCGTGAGTCTGGAGCAGATGGCCCAGATGGCCTTCCCCTGCGCTTGCGCCGCCCTGATGTGGGGGCTGATGGAGTCCCGCCTGCAGGGCCACCGCTTCGGCACCTGGCTGCACGGCATCTATATCGCCAGCGGCTTCGCACTGGCCGTCTCCGGCCTGCTGCCGCCCGACATCTTCCAGACACTGCTGTACCTGGTGGGAAGCGCCATTGTCGTCACCGTGGTCGGCATGGTGGTGGTCAACCTCAGCCGCCGCATCTCGTTGATGTCGGTCTGGTACCTGTGCACCCCGCTGCTGGACGGGATGGCGACTGCCAACACGCTCTTCTTCCTGCTGGGCTTCACGCAGGCGCCGCTGCCCTGGCTGGACCTGCAGTCCACCACGCTGCTGGCCGTGATGAATGCCTCCACCGCCGTCATCGGCTACCTGGCCGCCGAGCGTTCGCGCCAGCTGCGTACCCAGGAAGCCGCCATGACGGCGCTGGGACGCTACCAGGCCACCTACCGTGCCGTGCCCATCGGCCTGCTGTCCTTCGATCGTGACAACCGCATCGAGCGCTACAACGAAGTGGCGGTGCGACTGTTCGACGTGCCGGCCGCCGGCATCGACCCTCATCGGGCCCCGGGCGCGCGTGCGGATGCCTCGCCCCTGGCTGGCGACAGCGCCTCGCTGGATCGTGCCCACGTCGACACGCTCTCCGCCCTCAATGACGCCTTCCCGCGCGATCTGGCCGAACGCATCCATCAGGAACTGGAGAACTTCGAGGAAGCCGACTTCGTCTGGCGTCTGGAGAAGGTGAGCAGCCATCGCTGGCTGCGGGTACAGGCCCAGAAGACCGATACCGGTCACGACGTCAGCCTTACCGACATTACGGCGCTCAAGCAGGCCGAACACCACCTCATCCACGAATCCCAGCACGACAGGCTGACCGGCGCGCTGAACCGCCATGGCCTGGAGAAGCGCCTCGACGCACTGCTGAACGAGCATGAGACGCTGGATCGGGTGGCCCTCTGCTACATCGACCTGGACCGCTTCAAGGTGCTCAACGACGTGTTCGGGCACCAGGCCGGTGACACGGTGCTGGTGGATGTCGTGCGCCGACTGCGCAGCCGGCTGGGCGAGCATGCGGAGATTGCTCGCATGGGAGGCGACGAATTCGCGGTGCTGTTCAACAGCAACGATCCGCCGCACCGCCTGCTGGCCTATCGTGCCCTGGATGCCATTGCCGGCCGCCCCTTCGTCATCGCACCCAAGCGCTTTGCCGTCACCGCCAGCGTGGGCATGAGCCCGGCCCTGCGTGGCCAGACCAGCAGCCAGCTGATCGACCGCGCCGACAACGCCTGCCGCGAGGCCAAGCGCAAGGGACGCAACCAGGTCGTCATCTTCCAGGACGGTGAGCAGGAAGGGGAGCGTCAGCGTCACCAGGTCGAGATGGATGTGCTGGACCGCCTGCGCCGGACCAAGGAATTCCGCGATTTCGAGCTGGCCATCCAGCCTGTGGTCGGCCTGGGCGAATCCAACCGGCTTGGCGGCGAGATCCTGCTGCGTCACCGCACCCCCGACGGCACCCTGCGTTCACCCGCCGGCCTGATCGAAGCCGCCATCTATCGCGGCGAGATGGCCACCATCGACCGCTGGGTGCTGAACGAGACCCTGCGCTGGCTGGACAGGAACGAACGCGCCTTCCGGGCCCTGGACTTCATCTCGCTCAACCTGTCGGCCGAGGCGCTCAGCGACGAAGCCTTCAAGACCTATCTGCTGAGCCAGGTGCGTCGCTACCAGCAGGTTGCGCCCAAGCTGGTCGTCGAGATCAACGAGACCGTGGCCATGCAGGACGGCTACATGATGAAGCGCCTGATTGGCGGCCTTCGCCAGCTGGGCGCGCGTGCCGCGCTGGACAACGTGGGCGGCGGCTTCGTGAACCTGTCGGCCATCGGCGAGATCGGCGTGGCCTATCTGAAGATTGACGGTGCCTTCACCGAATCGCTCGTCCATCAGGGTTCCGGCCAGGCCGTGCTGCGCACCCTTACCGTGCTGGCGCACGAACTGGGCATCGCCAGCGTGGCCAAGTCGGTGCAATCCGACCTGATGCTGCCGGCACTGGAACGCATCGGCGTGGACTACGGTCAGGGCCAGGCACTGGGCGCGCCCATGCCGCTGCCGGAATTCGAGAAGCTCGCCGGCATTGCCGCCGGCGTGGAGCATTCAGAAGCTTTCGTCCAGCCCCAGGTAACGCCACTGGCCGGGCGGAAGGCGCCCCAGCAGGACGTTGCCCACACGGATGCGCTTGAGCCCCGTCACCGCTAGGCCCACCAGCTCGCACATCCGGCGGATCTGACGGTGGCGCCCCTCCTGCAGCACGAAGCGCAGCTGCTCGGGGTTCTCCCAGTCCACCTGCGCCGGCTTCAGCTTGTGCCCGTCCAGCGAGAGCCCGTGACGCAGCAGCTTCAGACGCTCCGGCGGAAAGGCCGCCTGCACATTGCGCTCCACCGCACCATAGCGCACCCGCACCAGGTATTCCTTGGTGGTGGTCGAATCCTCGCCGATCAGCTGCCGGGCCACGCGCCCGTCCTGCGTCAGCACCAGAAGCCCCACCGAATCGATATCCAGCCGGCCCGCCACCGCCAGCCCACGCAGCTGGCTGCGCTCGAAACGGCGCGGGTTCGTGTCGCCGGCCCAGCGGCTTTGCGCATCGATCAGCGTCACCGCCGGCCGATAGCCGTCCTCGGCCTGGCCGCTCACATAACCCACCGGCTTGTTCAGCAGGATCGTCACCTTGTCCTGCTGCCGGGCACGCGCTGCCTGCCGCACCTCCACCACATCGCCCGGCATCACCTTCTGCCCCATCCCCACCGGCCGGCCGTTGATCCGCACCCAGCCGCGAGCAATCCAGTCATCTGCCTCGCGCCGCGAGCACACCCCCGTGCGCGCCAGATGCTTGTTCAGCCGCTCGCCCTCAGGCGGGATCTCGCCTGAAGCTGCGGCCGGCGCATGCGGCCGGGCCTTCTCTTGGGCCTTCTCACGGGGCTGCAACCGGGCCTGCGTCCGGGGCTGAGCCTGGGCCTGAGGGCCGTTCTTCCGGTTCTGCGGACGCCCCGGGCGGGAGCGCTCCACGTCATGGCCTCGGGCATCCTGTGCCCGGCGCCGGGCCGGCACGAGTTTCAATGGCGACATCTCTTTGGTATCGGTAACGTTGGGGGTGGGGCTTTGAAATCCTGACGGGATCTGTCTGTATCGTATCCTGTCCGTGAATGGACAAACCATCCAGGAGAGTCATCATGCAGGATCCCTCGTCCGAACAGCGTGGCGTAGCCATCCATGACCCTGCGGCTGACATGCGCGGTCCTGAAGCACAGGATGATGGCATGAGGTTGGACAGCGTAGCGGCACGTGAAGCCACGGCCCAGTGTGGTCCCATGCCGGCCCCCGGAGATGCGCGCCTGCCGGCAGCTTGCCCGGATGCTTCCAGGAGAGCGGGAAGCGTCACTGGCGGGGTTCGCTGGCTCATGCAGCTTGAAGGACTTCTGCTGTGCATCTGCGCAGGGCAGGCCTACGCCTGGCTGACTGGCGATCTGATGCTGTTCTTGGTGCTGTTCTTCGTACCGGACCTGTCGGTGCTGGGCTATCTGTTCGGCAGGCGAGTGGGGGCGTTCTGCTACAACCTGGCGCATTCATTGACGCTGCCCTTGCTGGCCTGCGCCGTCGGCATGATCTTCAAGGACAGTTGGGGACGTGGACTGATGCTCCCCACCATGGTCTGGATCTGCCACATCGGCCTCAATCGTGCCCTCGGCTATGGATTGAGGTACGCCGACGGCTTCCGTTTCACGCACCTGGGATACATCGGCGCCCAACCGGAAGAATTCGATGGGCGCCGACGGATG
>CAUVLK010000111.1:0-7301 GCA_963552635.1 uncultured Lautropia sp.
GCGCCGCTGGCTGTCGCTGATGCTGGTGAGCGTGAGTGCCGACGAAAGTCGCCGGCCGCTGATGCTGGCCTCGTTCCGGCGGGGTCTGATCCTGGAGCAGCTGGTTGGCCACGGCGCTGAAAGTGAGCTGCGCGAGGAGATGTTCCTGCTGGGCGTCTTCTCGCTGCTGGATCGGGCGCTGGGGCAGCCGTTCTCGAAGCTGCTGGCCAAGGTACGGGTGCCCGATGCCGTGCGTGAGGCGCTGGTGGAGGGATCGGGGCCGCACGTACCGCTGCTGCGGCTGGTGGAGTCGATCGAGCAGGGACCGACGCCGGATGTGCTGGTCTGGCTGGAGAACAGCCATCTGGGGCTGGATGCGTGCAATCGTGCGATCCTGGCCACGCTGCGCGTCGTGGAGGTCTGAAGGCCGTCAGGGCCTGCAGGCCGGTGGGCGTGGCGCTGCCGGGGTGAGCGGAAGGCGTTTGTCCGCCTGATCCGTGCCTGGCCTGATGGCTTGCATCATCGGACGTGATACCCGGAAATGCCGGGGTGGTGCTTGGATGTCTCATGGCAGGAAACAAGCCGGCTGGATGTAAAATAGCCGGCTATTTTTTTGGAGAGACCATGCCCAGACTTCGCTCTGAAACCAGTACCCAGGGCCGCAACATGGCGGGGGCGCGTGCGCTGTGGCGCGCGACCGGCATGAAAGAGACCGACTTTGGCAAGCCGATCATCGCGGTGGTCAACTCGTTCACCCAGTTCGTGCCGGGGCACGTCCACCTGCGCGACATGGGGCGTCTGGTGGCCGAGCAGATCGAGAAGGCCGGGGCGGTGGCCAAGGAGTTCAACACCATCGCCGTGGACGACGGCATCGCCATGGGCCACGGTGGCATGCTGTATTCGCTGCCCTCGCGTGACCTGATCGCCGACTCGGTGGAGTACATGGTCAATGCACACTGTGCCGACGCCATGGTCTGCATCTCCAACTGTGACAAGATCACGCCGGGCATGCTGATGGCGGCGCTGCGGCTGAACATTCCGACCGTGTTCGTCTCGGGCGGCCCGATGGAGGCCGGCAAGACCAAGCTGGCCGACCGGGTGATCAAGCTGGACCTGGTGGATGCCATCCTGCAGAGCGCCGACCCGCAGGTGTCGGATGCCGACAGTGACCAGATCGAGAAGTCGGCCTGTCCGACCTGTGGTTCCTGTTCGGGCATGTTCACGGCCAACTCCATGAACTGCCTGACCGAGGCGCTGGGCCTGAGCCTGCCGGGCAACGGTTCGTGCCTGGCCACACATGCTGACCGCCGGCAGCTCTTCCTGCGGGCGGGCGACCAGATCGTGGAGCTGTGCCGCCGCTATTACCAGGAGGACGATGCCTCGGTGCTGCCGCGGGCGCTGGCCACGCGCGACGCCTTCGAGAACGCGATGAGCCTGGACATCGCCATGGGCGGTTCCACCAACACGGTGCTGCACCTGCTGGCCGCAGCTCAGGAGGCCGAGGTGGACTTCACGATGGCCGACATCGACCGGCTCTCGCGCGTGGTGCCCTGCCTGTCCAAGGTGGCGCCCAACACGCAGAAGTACCACATGGAGGACGTGCACCGGGCTGGCGGGGTGATGGCCATCCTGGGCGAGCTGGATCGGGCCGGGCTGCTGCACAACCAGACGCGTACCATCCTGGGCGTGTCGATGCAGGAGCAGCTGGCGCGCTACGACATCATGCAGACGCAGGACGAGGCGGTGCATACCTTCTACCGGGCAGGTCCGGCAGGCATCCGCACGACCGAGGCGTTCTCGCAGGACTGCCGCTGGAAGACGCTGGACCAGGACCGGGCTGAGGGCTGCATCCGCGACAGGGCGCATGCCTACAGTCAGGACGGCGGTCTGGCCATGCTGTCGGGCAACCTGGCCGAGAACGGCTGCATCG
Organism: uncultured Lautropia sp.; assembly: GCA_963552635.1. Classification (GTDB taxonomy): domain Bacteria; phylum Pseudomonadota; class Gammaproteobacteria; order Burkholderiales; family Burkholderiaceae_E; genus Lautropia. The sequence continues at coordinate 1,910 of CAUVLK010000111.1, forward strand.
TGAAGACGGCGGGCGTGGACGAGAGCATCCTGAAGTTCACGGGCAAGGCCAAGGTCTTCGAGAGCCAGGAAGACGCCGTGGCCGGCATTCTGGGTGGCGATGTGGTGGCCGGCAATGTGGTGGTCATCCGCTACGAGGGCCCCAAGGGCGGCCCGGGCATGCAGGAGATGCTCTATCCCACCAGCTACCTGAAGTCGATGGGTCTGGGGGCGGCCTGCGCGCTGCTGACCGATGGTCGTTTCTCGGGGGGTACGTCGGGGCTGTCGATCGGACACGTCTCACCGGAGGCGGCATCCGGCGGGATGATCGGCCTGGTCGAGGACGGTGACACAATCGCCATCGACATCCCGAACCGTTCGATCCGGCTGGAGGTTCCGGAAGAGGAGCTGGCCCGGCGGCGTGCCGCGATGGACGTGCATGGCTGGAAACCCCGCAACCGACAGCGTGAGGTGTCGTTCGCGCTGAAGGTGTTCGGGCACTTTGCCACTTCGGCCGACAAGGGGGCCGTGCGTGACAAGACGATGCTCTGACCTCACGCGGGGCATTCTGTGACCTCAGGGGCCGGCTTTGCCGGCCCCTGTCGTTTGTAGGCCCATCCGTGTCAGAGTGAGGGTGTGCCGAATGGGGAGGAGAGAATGATCAGGGCCGAGGGGACGCCTGGATGACGCGGAAGATGAACAGGATTTGCTGCAACGCAACGTCTTGCCGCGGATGGTTACGCACGGCCTTTCAGACGGATCTTTCGGTCGGGGCGCTCAATCTGGCAATGAAAGCAAGTCTTGTTACGGAATGTGTTGTATATATCCCGAAAATTGAAGCTGTCACTCGTCGGTTCCTGGGTTGCTTCCGTCGGTCATTCGGCGACGAATTCCGGTGAATGCAGGCTGGGCGGGGATCTTCGGGGGATGGGCGGTCGGTGGCGTGTGTGGGCGGAGCGCAACTTTAGGCGCTGCTTAAGGCTATACGGGTAACGCATTGAAAAACCAATGATTTAGCTATTAGAATGTACGCATTGGTTCAAGGTTGTGGCGAAAGGAAAGATGGTGCGCGCAGTTACGTTGTCATGGGTGTCCAGGGTGCTGGTGAGTGCAATGCTGCTGGCAGGGGGGGCCCATGCTCAGGCGGCGCCGGCCCAGAAACCTTCGGCCGGGGTCAGCGGCAAGGCGGGGGCGTCGCGCAATGCCAAGGCCACCTCCAAAAGTACGCGCAAGACGGCTGCAGCCACGAAGGCTGCCGGTTCTGCAACCCGGGGTGGCGCCCCACGCAGTGCCAACGCAAAAACGGGCAAGGCCGTTGCCGTCAAGGCGACGTCTGCCGCCAAAACAACCAAAATTGGTAACAAAAGCGCGCAATTTGATGCCAAGAAGAAGCCTGCCACCAAAGCCGTCCTCAGTCCGGTGCGTGTAGCCACGACGACCGGCGCGCGCTCCGGCAAGGGGCATGATGCTGCGGCGCAGCGAAAGCGTGTCGAATCTGCCATGGCAGCGGTGGCCCAGGAACAGCGCCGGTCCGCCTCCGCGCGCCCGCAGCTGCTGGGCACAGGGAGTGCCGGGGTCGGTGCGCGCACGGTGTCGCTGGCAGGCAACGAGAGCTTTGCGCCCCGTGCATCCGAACTGCCGGCCATCGCCGGTGGTTCGCTGGGCGAGGCTGCTGGCCTGAACCGCATCCCGGATCCGCTGGCGCTGCGTTCCAGCGTGGCGCTGGTGGTGGATCCGCGCAACGGCAAGATCCTGTATGACAAGAATTCGTCGGCGGTGCTGCCCATTGCCTCGCTGACCAAGCTGATGACGGCGATGGTGGTGCTGGACGGTGGCCAGCCGCTGGACGAGAAGATCCGCATTGAGGCCGAGGACCGCGATACCGAGCGCTACAGCACCTCGCACCTGCCGGTGGGTACCGAGCTGACCCGGGCCGAGCTGATGCAGCTGGCGCTGATGTCTTCCGAGAACCGGGCAGCGCACGCGCTGGCGCGCAGCTATCCGGGCGGGGTGACGGCCTTCGTGGCGGCGGCCAACCGCAAGGCGCGCGAGATCGGCATGTGGGATTCGGTGTTTCTGGACCCGACCGGGCTGTCGGCTTCGAACGTGTCGACGGCGCGTGATCTGGCCTTGCTGGTGGCGCGTTCGGCACGCTATCCGGAGATCCGTCGCTTCTCGGTGGCCAGCCAGCTGCAGGTGCGCACGGCCTACGGTACGCGGGTCTTTCACACCACGAACCCGCTGGTGGGCAACCAGCAATGGGGCCTGACGGTGCAGAAGACGGGCTTCATCAACGAGGCAGGCAATTGCGTGGTGATGCAGGCGCGCGTCAACGGCCGGCAGATGATCATCGTGCTGCTGGATTCGCAGGGACGGTATTCGCGGGTGGCCGATGCCAACCGCATCCGGCGCTTCCTGGAGGGCTGACCGGCCCAGGATGCACGCAGAAAGGCCTCGGATGGTGCATCACGCACCGTCCGGGGCCTTTTTCATGGGTGGGGTTTCGGTGGTCGGCGGGCCTGCATGGCCCTGATGCTTGCTGCCGTGACCTGGCGTCAGTGGGCGCTGTCCGATCTGCTGGCGTCGTAGCCCAGCGAAGCCGAGATCTGCGCTGCCGTGCGGCACAGCTGTTCAACCCAGCCGTTCTGCAGGAAGTCGGCCGGGGCCGAAATGGACAGGCCGGCCACCAGATCACCCGAATCGTCGCGGATGCCGGCGGCGATGCAACGCACCCCCAGTTCCAGCTCTTCGTTGTCACGGGCGAAGCCGTGGGAGCGCACCTGGGCCAGTTCGCGCTCCAGACGGGCCGGGTCGGTGAGGCTGTTGCGCGTGTGGCCGGCTAGGCCGGTGCGGCTGATGTAGTTCTGCAGCGCGCGGTGGTTTTCACCCGCCAGGAAAAGTTTGCCGACCGAGGTGAGGTGCAGGGGCGCCCGCCCGCCGACAGCACGCACCACCTGCATGCCGCTGCGCTCGGACAGGGCACGCTCAATGTAGACGATCTCGTCGCCCTGGCGGATGGAGAGGTTGATGGGCTGGCCGGTGAGGCGGTGCAGCTCGCGCATGGGGCCCATGGCGGCGTCGCGCACGCTGAGCCGGGCCTTGACCAGGTTGCCCAGTTCCAGCAGCCGCAGCCCCAGCTGGTAGCTGCCGGTGTCGACGCGATCGACGAAGCGGGCGGTGACCAGATCGTTGAGGATACGATGGGCAGTGGACGGGTGCAGTGCCGTGCGACTGGACAGTTCCTTCAGGCTGACGGCCCGGGGCTGCTGGGCCAGTGCGTCGAGCAGCGACACCATGCGTTCCAGGACCTGGATGGTGGTCTTGATGCCCTTGCCGGGGCGCGAGGCGGGCTCTGTGCCCGCCTGGGGGGGAATGGTGGCTTCAGGAGGTGTGTTGTCTGTCATCAGGGCTCAAGGAGGGCTCTGGGGGAAGGGCCATGGCTGGGCCCTCCCGCAGACGGATTCATCTGCTGTCCGTGATTCTAGCGTATCGTCTCATCATGCCGGTGAATGGCCCGGGCGGCGGCAGAGACCAGAGCGGGGCCTTCGTAGACCAGGCCGCTGAAGATCTGCACGAGGTCGGCACCTGCCTCGATCTTGGCCACGGCATCCTGTGCCGACATGATGCCGCCCACGCCGATGATGGGGTAGCGGGCGGGCAGACCGGCACGCAGGGCGCGAATGACCCGGTTGGAGGCCTCGAACACGGGCCGGCCCGACAGGCCGCCGGCTTCTTCGGCGTGGGGCAGACCCTTGACGGCCTCACGCGAGAGGGTGGTGTTGGTGGCGATGACGCCGTCGATGTGGTGACGTACCAGTGCCTCGATGATGACGGCAATCTGGTCGTCATCAAGGTCCGGCGCGATCTTGAGCAGCAAGGGCGGATTGCGGCCCACCGAGGTGGCCAGTCGCTGGCGCTCGCGGTCCAGCGCACCCAGCAGCTCGTCCAGTTCGTTGCCGCCCTGCAGCTTGCGCAGGTTGGCGGTGTTGGGTGACGAGATGTTGACGGCCACGTAGTCGGCCAGCGGCATGACGGCGGCCAGGCCGGTCAGGTAGTCGCGCGTGGCCGATTCCAGCGGGGTGACGGCATTCTTGCCGATGTTCAGGCCCAGTACTGGCGGGGTGTCGGGCTGGCAGGGGGCACCGGCAGGCAGTGCCTGGCGCTTCGGCCAGGCGCGGGAGGTTCGGACGTTGCGCACGAAGGCTTCCAGACCCTCGTTGTTGAAGCCAAAGCGGTTGATGATGGCCTGGGCCTGGGGAAGGCGGAACAGGCGCGGTTTGGGATTGCCGGGCTGGGGCAGCGGGGTGACCGTGCCCAGTTCGAGAAAACCGAAGCCCAGTGCGGCCAGCGCGTCGATGTGGCTGGCGTTCTTGTCCATGCCGGCCGCGATGCCGACGCGGTTGGGAAAGGACAGGCCGAGCAGTTCGACGGGGTCGTGGACGCGTGCCGGGCGCAGACCGGCCGGCACGGCAGCCAGCAGGTCCATCAGCCGCAGGCCGGCGTGGTGGGCGCATTCGGGATCCTGCAGGAACAGCAGGGGGCGCAGGGTCCGGTAGCCCAGGGCGTTCAGTCTTTCAAGGGTATCCATTGTCCGTCTATCCGTTGTTCGAGCGGGCGGAAATTGCTCTTGTAGCGCATGGAGCGCGCTTCCTCGATCCAGTAGCCCAGGTAGAGGTAGTCGAGTCCCAGTACCTGGCACATCCGGATCTGCCAGAGGATGCCATAGGTGCCCAGGCTGCCTCCGGGCAGATCGGGCTCGAAGAATGTATACACCGCGGACAGGCCGTCGTCGAGCACGTCGATGACCGAGACCATGACCAGGGTGGAGTCGGGGGTACGGAACTCGACCAGTCGGGTGTCGACGCCTGATTGCAGCAGGTATTCGCGGTACTGGTCCTCGTCATCCTCGTCCATGCTGCCGCCGCTGTGGCGGGCCTGCTGGTAGCGGATGTAGAGCGCGTAGTGTTCGTCGCTGAAGACCAGCGGCAGGTTGCGGCTGATGAGGCTGCCGTGGCGGCGGATGGCGCGGCGCTGGCTGCGGTCGGGCCGGAACTGCTGCACGGGGACGCGCACCGGGATGCAGGCCTGGCAGCTGTCGCAGCGGGGCCGGTAGGTGAAGCGGCCGCTGCGCCGGAAGCCTGCACGCACCAGCTCGCCATAGTTGTCGGCGTCGATGGAGGCAGCGGGTTCGGCCACCTGCGAGCGGGCGAAGCGGTTGGGCAGGTAGCTGCAGGGAAAGGCGGCCGTGACGTATAGCCGGATGTAGCGCTGGGTGGGCGGCCGGTTGTCGCTCATCGGCTGAAGTCCGGCCAGGCGATGTCGCGGGCCATGGCCTGCCAGTCGGGGGCGGGGGCAGCCAGCAGGGGGCGGATGTGTGCCAGGAAGTCGGCCCGGGAGATGTCTCGCCCGCCCAG
>CAUVLK010000112.1:0-7298 GCA_963552635.1 uncultured Lautropia sp.
AGCCCGCGCACGGTCACGCTGCGCCCGCCCTGGGTGAGCGTGGTGCCGCCAGCGCCCCTGGCCGGGGCATTGCCAGCCGTGCCGGAAGCGGCAGGGTGGATCGCGCCTTCCAGGGAACCTTCGGCAGCTGGCAGCAGGCGGATGCCGCGCGAGGTGCCGGCACAGAGTTCGATCATGCCCTTGCGGGCCAGCGCCTTCAGGTGATCTTCGGCGGCATTGACCGACCGGAAGCCCAGCGCACTGGCGATTTCCGCCCGGGTGGGAGGGAAGCCGGTCTGGTCAAGATGCGCTTGGATCTGGGCAAGGACTTCCCGTTGCCGGGCGGTGAGGGGGCGCATGGTGGCAGGCGAATCGAAGATGGAAGAAGGGCGGTCAGCCTGTATTTTTGTCCAGTATCGCGTGAACCGCAAGTCGTGGGGAGATTCGCACTGCAGCAGGCAAAAAAAGTTACACTCTCATATTGTGGCACTGCAACTCAGGATGCGAGCGTTTTCTGTCTCATATACACGCTGCATTCCGTCGTGACGGGACCGGCTGCTTGACAGGTCTCCTCAATGCGTTGCCACCATTCCGTTGCTTGCCGGGACGTTTTCCTGCGGATGGTCTGCAGGTACCTGTGCCGGGGTTGTGCAGGCGTGTGCACTGCTGCCCGACCCCTTCGGGCGGGCAGTCCCTTTCTCCGGGGGCTGCCGGGCAATGGAACGGTTCTCTCTTCCAGGGGTTGCTGCCCTGTTCAGGGGCTGGCGCTCTACCGTTCGTAAGCACGGACGGCTGTTCTCGCTCGTTTCTCGTCGATCCCTCGCATGGAGGGCCGCTCGATCGGCCCCGACTCCTGCGCGGGGGCTGTGGCTGCATCACGCCGTCGGGCGATCGATCCGCTCGGTATCCGACAGCCGCACGCCGTGTTTCGTCCCTTTTCTGGAAGCCCGTTTCACTCAATGTCCACCAAGATCTATGTCGGTAATTTGCCGTGGCGCACTACGGATGTGCAGCTGACCCAGCTGTTCGCCGCCCATGGTGATGTCCTCAGTGTCCGCATCATCTCCGACCGGGATACCGGTCGGTCGAGGGGGTTCGCCTTCGTCACCATGGCCAGCGCGCCGGCAGCTCAGGCAGCCATTGCCGCCCTGCATGGCTCGTTGCTGGAAGGGCGCACGCTGGTGGTCAACGAGGCCAACAACCAGGGCGGTCGCCCGGGGCCTCGTCCGACTGGCCCGCGCACGCACGAAGACGCCTGAGCACAGGGGGCCTGGCAATGTCGGGCCCCCTGTGTCGTTTCATGGGGTGTTCCGGAACGGGGGCCGGCCTGCAGGCACCCGCGGGCAGGGGCGCGCCCTGAGGGCTGAGCCCGGGGCCTACATGCTGCTGTAGTTCGGGCCGCCGCCGCCTTCCGGCGTTGTCCAGACGATGTTCTGTGTCGGATCCTTGATGTCGCAGGTCTTGCAGTGCACACAGTTCGACGCGTTGATCTGCAGCTTCAGCCCGCTGCCGTCCTCGTGCTCGACGAACTCATAGACGCCGGCCGGACAGTAGCGTGTCTCGGGCCCGGCATAGCGGGTCAGGTTCACCGCCACCGGCACCTCGGGGTCCTTCAGGCGCAGGTGCGACGGCTGGTTCTCGTCGTGGTTGGCATTGGAGATGAACACCGACGACATCCGGTCGAAGGTGATCTTGCCATCGGGCTTCGGGTACTCGATGGGCTGACACTCGCTGGCCGGCTTCAGGTAACAGTGGTCGGCCTTCTTCACGTGCAGGGTGAACGGCAGCTTGCCCCGGAACACCACCTGGTCCAGCCCCACCAGCAGGCTGCCCAGCACCAGGCCCTTGCCCATGGCCGCCTTGAAGTTGCGCGTCTTCCAGAGTTCCTCATGCAGCGGCGACTGGCGGAAGGCCTCGGGGTAGCCCTGCAGCACGTCCTGGCTGCGCCCTTCGGCCAGGGCCTGCGCGATGGTCTCGGCGGCCAGCATGCCGCTCTTGATGGCCGAGTGCACGCCCTTGATGCGGGCTGCGTTCAGGAAGCCCGCCTCACAGCCCACCAGGCAGCCGCCCGGGAAGACCAGCTTCGGCAGGGCGTTGATGCCGCCTGCGGTGATGGCGCGTGCGCCGTATTCCAGGCGACGGCCGCCCTCGAAGGTGTCGCGCAGCGCCGGATGCGTCTTCCAGCGCTGGAACTCCTCGAAGGGTGACAGGTAGGGGTTCTGGTAATTGAGACCCACCACGTAGCCGGCGGCCACCAGATTCTCGCCGAAGTGGTAGATGAAGCCGCCCCCGTAGGTGGCATTGTCCAGCGGCCAGCCCGCCGTGTGCACGACCAGTCCTGGACGGAACTTCTCGGGCGGCACCTCCCACAGCTCCTTGATGCCGATCCCGTAGCTCTGGGGATCGGACTCGGCCTCCAGCTGGAATCGGGCCATCAGCTCGCGCCCCAGGTGCCCGCGCGAGCCCTCGGCGAACACCACGTACCGTCCCAGCAGTTCCATGCCGGGCTGGAAGGCGTCGGTGGGCTTGCCGTCGCGGCCGATGCCCATGTCGCCCGTGATCACGCCGCGCACCTGGCCCTCTTCGCCATACAGGATGCGGGCTGCCGGAAAGCCCGGGTAGACCTCCACGCCCAGCGCCTCGGCCTGCTCGCCCAGCCAGCGCACCAGCTGTGCCAGGCTGCCGATGTAGCAGCCCTGGTTCTTCATGCCGGGCGGGATGGCCCACTCCGGCGTGCGCAGGGTGCCCGTGGCCGTCAGGAACAGCACCTCGTCGTGCGTGACCTCGGTCCGCAGGGGGGCGCCGTCCTTCTTCCAGTCAGGCAGCAGCTCGGTGAGGGATTCCGGATCGATGACGGCGCCCGCCAGGATATGGGCGCCCACCTCGGCCCCTTTCTCGAGCACGCAGACGTTGATCTCCTGATTCTTCTCGGCCGCCAGCTGCTTGAGCCGGATGGCGGTGGCCAGGCCGGCCGGTCCGGCGCCGACGATCACGACATCGAATTCCATCGAGTCGCGTTCGATCTCGACGACGGATTCATCTCGCTCCATGGAGGCTTCCTTTGAGGGAGGGATGGCCGGGTGTCGCCCGCACGATCCCAGGTTCGGTGTCCGAGGGGCCCGGTCCGGGACCCGTGGCGAGCCGTCGCATGCGGCACCGCCACCCGAGCCCGTCCGGGGAGTCTTCACGATATCTCCGCCATTTTCGGTGAAGGCATGCTGCGGCGCAAACAGGGGAAAGCACCCTGCTCGACAATTGTCCATTTTTGCACCATGGGAACGCTGCCGTGTCGGCAGGCAGGGTCATGCGCGGCAATGTGGGGTTCCGGGCGCGAAAACGCCAGCGCAGCACTTTGGACGGGACCGGATCATTGCTACAATTTCCATTTCCGGAAGGGCATACATGACCAAATATGTATTTGTCACCGGCGGCGTGGTCTCTTCCCTGGGCAAGGGCATAGCCGCCGCCTCCATGGCCGCGCTCCTGGAGTCGCGGGGGGTCAACGTCACGTTGATGAAACTTGACCCCTACATCAACGTCGACCCGGGCACCATGAGCCCGTTCCAGCACGGTGAGGTCTTCGTCACCGAGGACGGCGCCGAGACCGACCTGGACCTGGGCCACTACGAGCGCTTCGTCTCGGCGCGCATGCGCCGCTCCAACAACTTCACCACCGGCCAGATCTACGACTCCGTCATCCGCAAGGAACGTCGGGGCGAGTATCTGGGCCGCACGGTGCAGGTCATCCCGCACATCACCAACGAGATCCAGGCCTTCGTCGAGCGTGGTGCAGGCGTGGGCACCCCGGCCGAGGCCGAGGTCGCCATCGTCGAGATCGGCGGCACCGTGGGTGACATCGAATCCCTGCCGTTCCTTGAGGCCGCCCGGCAGATGAGCCTGAAGGTCGGGCGCGGCAACGCCTGCTTCGTGCACCTCACGCTGGTGCCCTTCCTGGGCAAGGCCGGCGAGCTCAAGACCAAGCCCACCCAGCACTCGCTGCAGGAGCTGCGCAAGATCGGCATCCAGGCCGACATGGTGCTGTGCCGGGCCGACCGCGCCATCCCCGATGACGAGCGCGCCAAGATCTCGCTCTTTTCCAACATCCCGGTGGATTCGGTCATCTCCGTGCGCGATTCCGACTCCATCTACAAGATCCCGCGCATGCTGCACGAGCAGAAGGTCGACGACATCCTCGTCGATCTGCTGAAGCTCGACCGTCCGCCGGCAGACCTGAGCGTCTGGGACACCCTCATCCAGCGGCTGGAGCATCCGCGCCACCACGTGCGCATCGCCATGGTCGGCAAGTACGTCGACCTCACCGAGTCCTACAAGTCGCTGACCGAGGCGCTGGTGCATGCCGGCATGCACACCTCCACCCGCATCGCCATCGACTACCTCGATTCCGAGCAGATCGAGCGCGAAGGCACGGCCATGCTGGCCAACTACGACGCCATCCTGGTGCCGGGCGGCTTCGGCAAGCGCGGTGTCGAGGGCAAGATCCGGGCCATCCAGTACGCCCGCGAGCACAAGGTGCCGTTCCTGGGCATCTGCCTGGGCATGCAGCTGGCCGTGGTCGAATACGCACGCCACGTGGCAGGCCTGACGGACGCCAACAGCACCGAGTTCGCGCTCGATACCCCGCATCCGGTCATCGCGCTCATCACCGAATGGACCGACCGCAGCGGCAACGTCGAGAAGCGTGACCACAGCTCCGGTCTGGGCGGCACCATGCGGCTGGGGGCGCAGCGCTGCCCGGTGCGCTCCGGCACGCTGCTGGCCAGCATCTACGGCGACTCGGTCTACGAGCGTCACCGTCACCGCTTCGAGGTCAACAACGACTACGTCGACCGCCTGCAGGCGGCAGGGCTCACCATCGCGGCCCGCACCCCGGTCGAGGGCCTGACCGAGACGGTCGAACTGCCCACCGCCGGCGAGCACGCGCATCCGTGGTTCCTGGGCGTGCAGTTCCACCCCGAGTTCACGTCCACCCCGCGTCACGGGCATCCGCTCTTCATCGCCTACATCAAGGCGGCGCTGGCTCACGCCAGCGAGCAGCGTGCCCAGCAGTCGGCCGGTGGCGACAGCCAGGCCTCGCAGGAGAAACACCCATGAAGATCGCAGGACGCCCCGTCGGGCTTGACCAGCCCTTCTTCCTGCTGGCCGGGCCGTGCGCCATCGAGTCCCAGCAGCTGGCGCTCGACACCGCCGGCCAGCTCAAGGAAATCTGCGCCGAGCTGGACATCCCCTTCGTCTACAAGTCGTCGTTCGACAAGGCCAACCGCAGCTCCGGCAAGTCCTTCCGGGGGCCGGGTCTTGAGGGCGGGCTGAAGGTGCTGGCCGAGGTCAAGCGTCAGATCGGCGTGCCCGTCGTCACCGATGTCCACGAGATCGACCAGATCAAGCCCGTGGCCGAGGTGGTGGACGTGCTGCAGACGCCGGCCTTCCTGTGCCGCCAGACCGACTTCATCAACGCCGTGGCCGCCAGCGGCCGGCCCGTCAACATCAAGAAGGGCCAGTTCCTGGCGCCTCACGACATGATGCAGGTCGTGGCCAAGGCGCGGGCCGCGGCGCGGGATGCCGGTGTCGACGAGGACTGCGTGATGGTCTGCGAGCGTGGCGCCAGTTTCGGCTACAACAACCTGGTCTCCGACATGCGGTCGCTGGCCATCATGCGCGAGACCGGCTGCCCGGTGGTCTTTGACGCCACCCACTCGGTGCAGCTGCCGGGCGGGCAGGGCGATCGTTCCGGCGGCCAGCGCGAGTTCATTCCGGTGCTGGCCCGTGCGGCCGTCGCCAGCGGGGTGTCGGGTCTCTTCATGGAAACCCACCCTGATCCGGCGCATGCGCTGTCCGACGGCCCCAATGCGTGGCCGCTGGGGCGGATGCGCGACCTGCTGGCCACGCTGAAGGCGCTGGATGCCGTGGTCAAGCAGCGGGGCTTTGCGGAGATGGACATCACGGCCTGAAGCCCGAACTATCGCCGGGGCGGCGTGCCGTGGCAGGCGGGCCCTCCGGCAAGGCGATATCGCCCAACCAGTCAGCATGGAGGAAACCGAATGACAGCCTATGTGATTGCCGAAGTGGGAGGCGTCAAGGACGCCGAACGCATCGCAGCCTACCGCGAGATTTCCACCCGCGCCGCCGCCGCGGGCGGGGGAACCTTCATCGCGCGCGGGGGCCGTACCACGGTTCTGGAAGGCGACTGGAAGCCGGAACGCATCGTCATCATCAGGTTTGATGATATGGAAACGGCTCGCAAGTACTATGATTCGGAGTTGTACCGTCAGGCCCGCGAAGTTCGTGCGGGCGCAACCGCCAAGTTCAACATGATCTGTGTTGAAGGCTTAGCCGATGAGGAGAAAGGCCAATGAGTACAATCGTCGACATTATCGGACGTGAGATCATCGATTCGCGTGGCAACCCCACCGTCGAATGCGACGTCCTGCTCGAATCGGGCGTGATGGGCCGTGCGGCCGTCCCGTCCGGCGCCTCGACCGGTTCCCGTGAGGCCATCGAGCTGCGCGATGGCGATGCCAAGCGCTATGGCGGCAAGGGCGTGCTGAAAGCTGTCGAGAACATCAACACCGAGATCTCCGAGGCCGTTCTGGGCCTGGACGCCACCGAGCAGGCCTACGTTGACCGTACCCTGATCGAGCTGGACGGTACCGACAACAAGGCCAACCTGGGCGCCAACGCCATGCTGGCCGTCTCCATGGCCGTGGCCCGTGCCGCTGCCGAGGAATCCGGCCTGCCGCTGTATCGCTACTTCGGTGGCTCGGGCCAGATGTCGCTGCCCGTGCCGATGATGAACGTCATCAACGGCGGCGCCCACGCCAACAACAACCTCGACCTGCAGGAATTCATGATCATCCCGGTGGGCGCGCCCACCTTCCGTGAAGCCCTGCGCTATGGCGCCGAGACCTTCCATGCGCTGAAGAAGCTCATCAACGACGCCGGCATGCCGACGTCGGTCGGTGACGAAGGCGGCTTCGCCCCGTCGGTCGACCACCACGAGGCTGCCCTGCAGCTGATCGTGAAGGCCATCGAGAAGGCCGGCTATCGTCCGGGCGAGGACATCATGCTGGGTCTGGATTGCGCCAGCAGCGAGTTCTACAAGGATGGCAAATACCATCTGGCCGGCGAGAAGAAGGTTCTCACCGCGCCCGAGTTCACCAAGCTGCTGTCCGACTGGGTTGCCAAGTACCCGATCATCTCGATCGAGGACGGCATGGCCGAGAACGACTGGGAAGGCTGGAAGCACCTGACCGAGCGTCTGGGCAAGACCGTCCAGCTGGTGGGCGACGACCTGTTCGTCACCA
>CAUVLK010000113.1:0-7258 GCA_963552635.1 uncultured Lautropia sp.
GCCAACCGCGACAGCCAGCGTCAGCTCTGGCGCGTGAACGTGCGGGCTCCCCACCGGCTGGCGCGCGATGCCGCCCGCGCCGGCGTGGCACAGTTCATCTTTCTCAGCTCCATCAAGGCCGCCGGCGAATGGTCGACCCCCGGACACCCCCTGCGCGAGGATGATCCGCCCCGCCCCGAGGACTGCTACGGCTTTGCCAAGCTGGCGGCCGAGCGCCACCTGCAGCGCCTGAAGCACGGCCCGATCATCACCATCCTGCGACCGCCGCTGGTCTATGGGCCGGGCGTGAAGGCCAACTTTGCAGCCCTGCAGAGGCTGGCCACCAGTGGCCTGCCGCTGCCGCTGGGATCCATCGACAACCAGCGCAGCTTCCTGGCCATCGACAACCTGTGCAGCGCCATCATGGCCATTCTGGAGAACCCCGGGCGTGCGGCCGGGCTCTTTCACCTCAGCGATGGTCCGGCGCTCTCCACGCCGGCCCTCATCCGGGCCATGGCCCAGGCTGCCGGCAAGCCGGCCCGCCTGCTGCCCGTGCCACCGGCACTACTGGCTGGCCTGGCCAGGCTGGCAGGCAAATCGGGCATCTGGCAGCGCCTGGCCGGATCACTGGCCGTGGACAACCAGCGCTTCTGCCAGCAGCTGGGCTGGAAGCCCCCGGTGGATGCCCAGACGGCGCTGAAACGGATGCAGTGACATCCGGCGGCCCGGCCACGGGCGCAGAAACGGGCACACAAGCGGGTAAAACAATGGAGGCGGCATGTCCGCGCCCCCGCGCCCTTCACGGGCTACGCCGTTGCGCGGCAGTCTCCTCCGAAGACGGGGGTCAGGCGCTCCGGCATCCCGGCAGGCCTGCCCTTATATCACTTCTTCTGTTCTTCGGCCCAGGCCTGGTACATCAGCACATCCCACAGCCAGTGCTGCCAGTTGCGCTTGCCGGACAGGTGCTCGTTCCATTTCTGGCGCACCGCGGCCGGCTGGAAGATGCCTTCCTGGCGCAGGCGCGACTCGTCCAGCAGGCTTTCGGCCCAGTCGCGCAGCGGACCGCGCAGCCAGGCGTCGATGGGCACGGCAAAGCCCTGCTTGGGCCGCTCGATGAGCTGACGGGGCACGTACTGGTACAGCACCTGCCGCAACAGCCACTTGCCCTGGCCATTGCGCAGCTTCAGCGACTGCGGCAGCCGCCAGGCAAACTCCACCACCCGGTGATCCAGGAAGGGTACGCGGCTTTCCAGCGACACACCCATCGAGGCCCGGTCCACCTTCACCAGGATGTCGTCGGCCATGTAGGTTAGCGCATCCAGCGCCATCATCTGCTGCACGCCATCCAGACCACGCAGGTCGGGCCGGTTGCCCGTCACCAGCGTGGGCGGCTCCCGCCCGTCGATCACGACCGACGCCGGGTCGGGCCAGTGACTGACAAAGCCCAGGTAGAGGTCCTCGATGGAGCGCGCGCCCATCACACCCGCCCCCTTGTGCAGCTTCTCGCCCAGGTTCACGTAGCGCGAACCAGCCCCCGGGAGCTTGCGGGCCAGCTGGTTCCACTGCGTGGGGGACAGCAGGTGAATGCCTCCGGCCAGCATCCGGCGCAGCGGCAGCGGCAGCGAACCCAGACGGTTCCAGAGCTGGGCCGTCATCTGATAGCGGTTGTAGCCACAGAAGAGCTCATCGCCCCCATCGCCCGACAGCGACACCGTCACGCTCTTGCGCGCCAGCTCCGACACCAGGAAGGTGGGAATCTGCGACGAATCGGCAAAGGGCTCGTCGTAGAGCGTGGGCAGGCGCGGAATGACCGCCTGCGCCTGCGCCGGCTGCACATACAGCTCGGTATGCTCGGTCTTCAGATGATCGGCCACGGCCTTGGCGTACACGGCCTCGTTGTAGCCCGCCTCGTCAAAGCCGATGGAAAAGGTCTTCACCGGCTTGGTCGACTGCGCCTGCATCAGCGCCACGATGGTGGACGAATCGATGCCGCCCGACAGGAAGGCGCCCAGCGGCACGTCAGCCACCATCTGCTGGCCAATGGCGTCGCGCAGCAGCGCATCCAGCTCGCGAAGGGCCTCGTCATCGGACCCGTGCCAGGGTGCGGCCACACCGGCCACCGCCACCTCGGCCAGCGACCAGTAAGGCGTGGACGCCGGCAGACGCTGTGCCTGCAGGTCCTGCTCGGTCAGCGTGAGGTAGTGCCCGGGCATGAGCTTGGAAATGCCCCGGTAGATGGAATACGGTGCCGGCACGCAGTTGTGGCGCAGCAGCAGGCACACCGCCGAGCGATCCACCTCGCCCGCGAAGGACGGGTGCTCGCGCAGCGCCTTCAGCTCGGAACCGAACAGGAAGGCCGGCTGCTGTCCCTGCATCTGCCAGCCGTAGTAGAGCGGCTTCTCGCCCAGCCGGTCACGCGCCAGCGTGAGCGTCCGGTTCTGACGGTCCCACAGCGCCAGGGCAAACATGCCCCGCGCACGCTTGAGCGTCTGCTCGACGCCCCAGGCCTCGAAGGCAGCCAGCAGCGTCTCGGTATCGGAATGCCCCCGCCAGGCCGGTGCCCTGCCCTGCTGCTCCAGCTCGGCATGCAGCTCGGTGAAGTTGTAGATCTCGCCGTTGAAGACCAGCACCCGCTGGCCCGAGGCCGAGACCATGGGCTGATGGCCTGCCGGTGACAGATCCAGGATGGAGAGGCGTCGATGCCCCAACCCCATGCCCACGCCATCATCTGTCCATGCCCCTGCGTCGTCCGGTCCGCGATGATGGATGGCCTGAGCCATCTTCAGCAACAGCTCCTGCGACGCACGTCGCTGGCCAGGTTCAAAATATCCCGCAATTCCGCACATTTATAGGCTCGCTGCCAGCCAGAATTCAAAGCTGTAGCATTCTACCCACACGGAAAAGCCCACCCATCAAAAACAATACGGCGTCTCCGGTTTTACCAATTTGCCAAAAAATAATACAAACCGAACAATTAGATGGGTTTGCAACGCTTAACAATCAAAATCACCCATCTTTGTATTGAATCAGATACACCGGCTTGACGCCCCGGTCTTTCAAACCTCGTTTTTCTTGAAAGCACCCTGCAAGAGCCCTTTCATGACCGGAAGAAGCCGCTTCACGGCCGGAACGCCCGCCACCAGTGTCTCCTTCACGCCCATGATCGGCGCATGGTCGGCTACACCCAAGATGCAAAAAAGAGACGCTCCCGGCACCCTGCCGGAAGCGTCTCCTCGATCCTGAATGGAATTCAGGCCGCCACGCATTCAGCGAGGCTGCCTGCTGCGGCGATCAGGCGTCGCGCAGCACCGTCTTCAGCAGCTCATCCCACGGCGGCATCCGCAGCCCCCACACCTGCTGGATGCGGGTAAGGTCCAGCCGCGAATTGCTGGGCCGCTTGCTGGGCACCGGGAACTCGGTGGCCGGCACGGCTTCCAGCGTGGGCATGCGCCGCACCTGCCATTCGGGGCGCGGGCGCTGGGCGGTGTTCTCGCCCGCGGCCAGCGTGGCCTCGTGCAGCAGCTTCAGCCCGGTCTGGGCATAGCCGTGCCAGGTGGTCTCGCCCGACGGCGCCAGGTTCAGGATGCCCGACCAGTCGGCCAGCTTCGGATCGAAGCTGCGGCGACGGATCAGCTCGGCCGTCACGTCGGCGATGAACGAGGCCGGCGTGGGCACGCCGTACTGGTCGGCCACCACCTTCAGGTGGTCACGGCTGGAAGCCAGCCGCACCATCGTCTTCAGGAAGTTGCCGCCATGCAGCGAATACACCCAGCAGGTGCGCAGGATCAGGTGTGCGCAGCCGCTTTGCTGGATGGCCTGTTCACCGGCCAGCTTGGTGACGCCATAGACGTTCAGCGGCGCCGTGGCATCGTCTTCCTTCCAGGGACGCGTGCCTTCGCCGTTGAACACATAGTCGGTGGAGTAATGCACCAGCAGCGCGCCATGGGCCTTGCACCAGTCGGCCAGCACGGCCGGCACGTCGGCGTTCAGCACCCGGGCCAGCTCCTGCTGCTCGGTCTCGGCCTTGTCCACCGCCGTGTGCGCGGCCGGATTCACCACCACATCGGGCTTCACGCGGTCCAGCAGCCGGCGCGTGGCCTCGGCATCGGTCAGGTCCAGGTCGTCGATGGAGACCGGCACCACCTCGCCCAGCGGCTGCAGCGCGCGGACCAGCTCCCAGCCCACCTGTCCGGTGGTTCCCGTCACTACGAACTTCATGGCTGCCCCTCTGCGTAGACATCGGCTTCGGCCAGCGGCTTGCCGATCTTGTCCTTGTCGGACACCAGCACGGCCGACAGACCGCCCACCTGATCCAGCGGCCACTCGATGCCCAGCACCGGGTCGGACCACAGCAACGAGCGCTCATGCGCCGGCGCGTAGAAATCGCTGGCTTTGTAAAGCACTGTGGTGCCGTCTTCCAGCGACAGGAAGCCGTGGGCAAAGCCCGGCGGAATCCAGGCCATGCGCTTGTTCTCGGCCGACAGCACGAAACCGGCCGACTTGCCGAAGGTGGGCGAGCCACGGCGGATGTCCACGGCCACGTCGAAGATGGCGCCTTCCATCACGCGGATGAGCTTGCCCTGTGCCTGCTGGATCTGATAGTGCAGACCGCGCAGCACGCCCTTGGCCGAACGGGACTGGTTGTCCTGCACGAATTCCACGTGCGAACCCGCCATCTCGTCGAAGACCTTCTGGTTGTAGCTTTCGTAGAAATAGCCACGGCTGTCGCCGAACACCTTCGGTTCGATCAGGAAAACGTCCGGCAAGGCGGTATCGATACGCTTCATCAGAAAATCCGTTCATTCAGAATGGTTTGCAGGTACTGGCCATAGCCGCTCTTCTTCAGCGGCTCGGCCAGCTTGGCCAGCTGGTCTGCCGTGATGTAACCCCTGCGGAAGGCCACTTCCTCGGGGCAGCAGATCTTCAGGCCCTGGCGCTTCTCGATGGTGCGCACGAACATCGATGCCTCGATCAGCGACTCCTGCGTGCCGGTGTCCAGCCACGCATAGCCGCGACCCATCGTCTTCACCTTCAGCTGACCCGCCTTCAGGTAGTGCTGGTTCACGTCGGTGATTTCCAGCTCGCCGCGCGGCGACGGCTTCAGGTTGCGGGCGATGTCCACCACCTGGTTGTCATAGAAGTACAGGCCGGTGACCGCATAGCGGCTCTTGGGCTGCGTGGGCTTCTCTTCCAGGCTGACGGCGCGGCCCTCGGCGTCGAACTCCACCACGCCGTAGCGCTCGGGATCGTGCACACGATAGGCAAAGACCGTGGCGCCGCTTTCCTGACGGCCGGCCTGTGCCAGATCCTCGCCCAGCGCGTGGCCGTAGAAAATGTTGTCGCCCAGCACCAGCGCGCAGCTGTCGTTTCCGATGAAGGACTCACCGATGATGAAGGCCTGCGCCAGGCCGTCCGGCGAGGGCTGCACCGCATAGCTGAGCGACACGCCCCAGCGGCTGCCGTCGCCCAGCAGCTGCTGGAAGCGTGGCGTGTCCTGCGGGGTGGAGATGATCAGGATGTCGCGGATGCCGGCCAGCATCAGGCACGACAGCGGGTAGTAGATCATCGGCTTGTCATAGATGGGCAGCAGCTGCTTGGACACAGCCTGCGTCACCGGGTACAGCCGGGTGCCGGAACCTCCGGCAAGGATGATGCCTTTCATGGGATTTGGCTCGCTAGGTTTGGATTCGTCAGTGCCAGGCGTCGGCCACGCTCACTGCTTCGCGTCGCCCTTGCGATCCTGGTAGTTGTGTTCGATCCACTCGCGGTAGGCGCCCGACTGCACGTTGGCCACCCAGTCCTGGTTGTCCAGGTACCAGCGCACCGTCTTGCGGATGCCCGTCTCGAAGGTCTCGGCCGGCGTCCAGCCCAGCTCGCGGCCGATCTTGGCGGCGTCGATGGCGTAGCGGCGGTCGTGACCGGGACGGTCCTTCACGAAGGTGATGAGACGCTCGTAGGAGCCGGCCGGATCGGGCTTCATCTCGTCGAGCAGCTTGCAGATCTGCCGCACGATGTCGATGTTGGTCTTCTCGTTGTGACCGCCCACGTTGTAGGTCTCGCCCGGCTTGCCGGCTTCCAGCACGCGGCGGATGGCGCTGCAGTGGTCCTTCACGAACAGCCAGTCACGCACGTTCTTGCCGTCGCCGTAGATGGGCAGGTTCTTGCCGGCCAGCGCGTTGGTGATCACCAGCGGGATGAGCTTCTCGGGGAAGTGGTAGGGCCCGTAGTTGTTCGAGCAGTTGGTGGTAAGCACCGGCATGCCATAGGTATGGAAATAGGCGCGCACCAGGTGGTCGGACCCGGCCTTGCTGGCCGAGTACGGACTGTTGGGCTGATAGGGCGTGGTCTCGGTGAAGGCCGGATCGTCGGCTTCCAGCGAACCATACACCTCGTCGGTGGAGACGTGCAGGAAGCGGAAGTTCTCCTTCTCGGCACCCTGCAGCTGGTTCCAGTACTGACGGGCGGCTTCCAGCAGCGTGAACGTGCCCACCATGTTGGTCTGCACGAAGGCAGCCGGACCGTGGATGGAGCGGTCGACGTGGCTTTCGGCCGCGAAGTGCACCATGGCACGCGGCTTGTACTTGGCCAGCAGCGCGTCGATGGCCTCGCGGTCGCAGATGTCGACCTGCTCGAAGTGGTGCGCCGGGTTGCCTTCCAGCGACGCCAGGTTCTGCCGGTTGCCGGCGTAGGTGAGCTTGTCGACGTTGACCACCGGCTCGTCACTGCCAGCCAGCCAGTCCAGCACGAAGTTCGAGCCGATGAAACCGGCACCACCTGTCACGAGAATCATGTATTCAGTATCCTTCCGATTGAAGCCGGACCGCTGTCCGGCAATGGAACGCGCCCCGGCGGCAACGCTCGGATCAGCCCCGAACAGGCGCATAATTTTTGGAGTATAAGCGGTCCCGGCCCTCGCCCTCATGGCATTCCCCCCATTCCCAGGAAGACTTAGGTGACCTCCATCACGCTTTTGCTGATACTTGCCGCCACCGCCGCCCTCGCCTGGGCAGGCACCGGCCTCATCATCCGGAACGCCGTGGCCTGGGGGCTGGAAGACGTTCCCAACGAACGCTCCTCCCACACCCGCGTCACCCCGCGCGGCGGCGGCGCGGCCATCGTGGCCGCCAGCCTGGCGGGCTTCCTGCTGCTGACCCTGGCCGGGGTCACCCTGCCCCATCTGGCAGGTCCGGGCCAGCCGCTTGACCAGGGCGGCTTCGCCAGCCTGCTGGCGCAGGACGCGGCCTGGCTCCACGGCCTGGGGCCCCTGGTCTGGATCGCC
>CAUVLK010000114.1:0-7256 GCA_963552635.1 uncultured Lautropia sp.
AAGCCCATGCTGGACGCCATCACGCTGGAGAACTTCAAGAGCTACCGGAAGGCACGCCTGCCGCTGGCACCGCTCACGGTACTGATCGGTGCCAATGCCTCCGGCAAGAGCAATGCCATCGAGGGCATGCGGCTGCTATCGTTGTTGGCCCACGGTCAGCGGTTAGCCAACATCCAGCTGGTCGTGCAAAACGGTGAACACCTGGTGCGCGGCACGATGGCCAGCCTGCCCTATGGGCAAGGAGACGAATTCGGCCTGGGTGCGGAGGCCACGGACGCACCATGGCGAACGTTGGCGATGCGATTGGTGCGCCGACAGGATGGCCTGCACATCGTTTCAGAAACACTCTCGCAGCCCGGTGAAGGGGAGCCCCTGTATGAACTGGACCACCCTTCGCACGAACGGGACACCAACGTGCAGGTGGCCTACAACAATTACGCCCGGGGCGGCACGAAACCGCACATCACCTGCACTGACCAGGCCGCCATCTTCACCCAGCTGGACAGCCCCGCCACATTCGCTGCCTCACACAAGACGTCCAGCGAACGCATCCCGGCGGCCGTGAATCAACTGCGGAAAAGCCTGGCCGCCATGCAGTTCCTGGACCCGGTCCCCGCACGCATGCGTGACTATGCGTTCCCGTCCGACCGTACATTACAGGGTGACGGCCGCAACCTGTCTGCCGTGCTCTACAACCTGTGGGGTGCAGACCGCGACAAGGACATTGAGGTACAACGCGGCGAGCAGGAACCCTTCAGGCAGCAGCGCCAGGCCATTCTGAACTTCATCCAGAGCCTGCCCGAGCAGAACATCGCCGGCCTTTCCTTCCTGGAAGAACCGCGTGGCGGCGTCATGCTGACCCTGCACGAAACCTTCGGCGACCAGCATCGTGCATATGATGCCTCCCTGCTGTCCGACGGCACGCTGCGTGTACTCTCCATTGCCGCCGCCATGCTCTCGGCCGAGGAAGGCAGCCTGGTAGTCATTGAGGAGATCGATAACGGCGTCCATCCCAGCCGGGCACGCCACCTGCTGAACAACATCCGGGAGATTGCCCAGCGCCGCAACCTGCGCGTGCTGCTCTCCACCCACAACCCTGCGTTACTGGATGCCCTGCCCGATGCCGCCCTGCCCGACACCCTGTTCTGCTACCGGGACCCAACGCAGGGGGACAGCCGCATCATCCGCTTGCAGGACATCCCCGACTATCCCGAACTGATTGCGCAGGATTCGCTGGGCGGGCTGGCCACCAGTGGTGTTCTGGAGCGCTTCGTCAAGCAGCCTCCCACCGGTGACCGCAAGGAACGCGCCCTGGCCTGGCTGGAAACTCTCAAGCAAGGCGCCGAGCCATGAGTGCCATCGTCCTTCTGGACACTTCGGTCTATCTGAACGTGCTGGACGTGCCAGGCTTCAATCAGGATCGGCAGACGATTCTCGACGATTTCCGCAAGGCCATTGAGCAGAACGACCATTTTCTGCTGCCACTGGCCACGGTTTGGGAAACCGGCAACCATATTGCCCATCTGCCCAACGGCCAGCAACGGCGCACCCATGCACAGAAGCTGGTGGACGATGTGCTGCGGGCCTTTCAAGGGCAAACGCCCTACCGCGCCACCCACTTTCCCGAAAGAGACGAGTTCGAGGCATGGCTGAAAGAGTTCCCGGATAAAGCCATGTGCAACAAATCCTCCACCAAAACCACCGAAGGCACCAGCCTGGCCGATCTCTCCATCATCAAGGAATGGGAGCGCAATTGCGAGCGTAATCCGATGAGCCGTGTACGGATCTGGTCGCTGGACATGGACCTGTCAGGATATGACAGACGGCCGTAGTTACAGGCCACCTACCCACTGAACTCTACTCCGCGCTGCACACGGCGAGCGGAAATAAGTCGGGAGGCAGCAGGCTCAAACCGTCAGACCGCCAGCCCGTCGGCCCGTCGGCCTTCAATCCATCAACCCTTCCGCCCCAAAGCACCGCAGCGCCGCGACGCCCCGGATGTCGTTCGACTGCAGCGCATAGTCGAACTGCTGCAGTCCGGCCAGGTCGCGTCGGACCTGCGAAAGGATCTCCTGCTGGCGCGCACGTCGCTGCTGCCAGAAGGCGTTGTCGTCGGCCAGGGGAGGAATGATCTGATTCACGATCAGATGCCGACACGGAAGGTCGAAGTGCTGCAGCTGCGCCACGGCGCGGCGCGTCTCGGCCAGCGGCAGCATCTCGGGAATCATCACCAGCACGATGGCGGTGTGCGCTGCATCGGTCAGCAGCCGGCCCGCTTCGGCAAACAGCTTCTGGCGGCGCTCCAGAACATCCAGCGCCTGCCGCCAGCGCTCCTGCTTCAGCTCATCCGAGAACGGGTGACGTTGGCCGCTCTTCTGCCAGAACGGCAGCGCGGCCTCGCGCAGCTTCTGCTGCTGCCCCTGCTGGGCCAGCAGCCCCTCGGTCCAGGCGCCCATCATCTTCGGCAGCTCCAGCAGCCGCAGCGTGTGGCCGGTGGGGGCGGTGTCAAAGACCAGATGCTGGAAACCCTGCTGGCGCTGCTCCACCACATGACGGCAGATGGCTTCCAGCATGGCGGCTTCTTCAGCCCCCGGAGAGGATTTGGCCGCCTCCAGGTGCTCACGCAGCCGGGGCAGCATTTCGGGTCGGGCGTAGGCCGCAATGGTCTTTTCCACCGCGGCGAAGTGCTCGTCCACCATCCGCGACGGGTCCAGCTCCAGCGCCGACAGGTTGTCATCGAGGGCCCGGGCCGTGCCCGACAGCTTCTCCTGCAGCACGTCACCCAGACTATGGGCGGGATCGGTGGAGACCACCAGCACCTTGCGGCCCAGCGCCGCCAGCCGGCAGGCCAGGCTGGCGGCATGGGTGGTCTTGCCCACCCCGCCCTTGCCGCCCACGAACAGCAGCGGCCTGTCTTGCAGCGATTGCAGCAGTCGGTCCATCAGCAGCAGCCGAAACGATCAAGCGGAGAATGCGGCATGCCCATGCGGGTATGCCACTCGTGGAACTCTTCCATCAGCAGCGGCTGCAGCTCCAGCGTGTACCAGGTCATGGGGTTGGGCACCCCCAGGCTCTCTGCAAACACCAGCAGCATGAACAGATCGCTTTCGTCCCGGTACGCGCGGCTGAGGGTACGCCGGTAGGGCGCATGGTAGAACTCATGCAGCCCTTCCGAGAACGCCTTGAAGCCCTCACGCCACTTCTTCATCGCCGTCCTTGCGACCGGACCAGTTGCGCTTGAGCACCGAGATACACTCCAGCGAGGCCAGGATCGAGCAGGCCAGGATCACCAGATCCAGCACCACCAGCAGCCAGTTACCCTCGTCATAGAAGGACTTCAGCTGCAGCAGAAGCGCGATGACCGACACGAACAGCAGGAAGGCCATCGGGATCAGCGTGAACCAGACCTTGCGACCGGCCTTCAGCAGCATCACCGTCACCACCAGCAGGGTCAGACCCGCCATCAGCTGGTTGGTGGTGCCAAAGAGCGGCCAGATCAGCATGCCGCCGTCACCCTTCAGGCCACCGGCACCGAAGGCCAGCAGCATGCAGCTGCCCACCGCCAGGAACGTGGCCACCCAGCCCTTCTGGAAGGACTTGATGTTGTAGATCTCGCCCCACTCCTGGAAAATGTAGCGCTGCAGGCGCACACCCGTATCCATCGTCGTGCCGGCAAACAGCGCAGCCATCACCGTCAGCATGGTGGCCGACAGCGTGGGATCCAGCCCGATGCCCGCATGCATCACGGCAGAGCCGCCGTCGATGAAGGCACCGATGCCGCCCTTGCCAAAGGCCGAATACACCGCCTGCCAGTCAGCCAGCGTGGCAAAGCCCGCCGTGGCCACCAGAATGGCTGCCAGCGCCAGCATGCCCTCGCCCATGGCGCCGAAGTAGCCCACGAAGCGGCTGTCCGGCTCGCGGTCCACCTGCTTGGAGGTGGTGCCGGTGGAGACCAGGCCATGGAAGCCCGAGATGGCACCGCAGGCAATGGTCACGAACAGCAGCGGCATGATCGGCGGCGTACCGGCCGGCACGTTCTCGTTGAGGGCCGGGGCCACCACGGTGGGGTTCACCAGGAAGATGGCGGCATACAGCACCAGCAGACCCACGAAGAGCTGCAGGCCGTTGATGTAGTCACGCGGCTGCAGCAGCATCCACACCGGCAGCAGCGAAGCCACGGCCGCGTAGACGAACAGCAGGATGATCCACCATGCATTGGTGGGCAGGCCCATCATGTCCTCGGGCAGACGCAGCGGGAAGACCGGGCCCAGATAGATGAGCAGATAGAGCGCCACCACGCCGAGCAGCGACACCCAGAACAGGTTCAGCTTGTAGCGGTAGATGCACTGGCCGATGATGAAGGCCACCACCAGCGCCCCCCAGACCGGCAGCACCGACGACGGCGTCTTGATCATCATCTGCGCGATGACCACGCCGAACACGGCGTTGACCATCAGCAGCAGCAGGAAGATCACCACCATGAACAGGCTGCGCGTGCGGCCATTGACCACCCTCCCGGCAATGGCGCCGATCGACAGGCCCCGGTTGCGCACGCTGGCCCACACCGCCGACATGTCGTGCACGCCGGCAATGAAGATGGTGCCGAACACCACCCAGATGAACGCCGGCAGCCAGCCCCAGATGACCGCAATGGCCGGCCCGACGATGGGCGCTGCCCCCGCCACCGACGTGAAGTGGTGCCCCCACAGCACGTACTTGTTGGTCGGCACATAGTCGATGCCGTCCTGCATGGCATGCGAGGGCGTCTCGTAGTTCGGGTCGAGCTTGAGGATCTTCTGCGCAATGAAGCGCGAATAGACGAAATAGCCGGCTGCCATGAGGGCAAGGCCGGCGACCAACAGAGTGACTGCGCTCATGGCGCCTCCTTTGTCAGCGCCGTCGGAGCGATCGGCACGGAATGTTTGAAAACGTCCTGCGTGGCGCGTCCACAAGGAGCGCTCCACGACATCGTTCAATTTTGTCAAACATTCATACCCGTGTGTACCGGGCCACCTGGGGGCCTGCGCCCGGCACACGCTGCAGCAGTCGCCTCAGGGAAAACCCCGTGTGGCATCCACCACAAATCGCCAGCCGATGCCGACGTCTCTCAACGCGGCGTCGGTCGGGGTCATTCAGCGCGAAAGCCCTGTCCGTTCTGTCAGGCCCTCCCCTCGCCCTCTGCCAGCGCCTTCAGGCACATCAGCAGCCACTGATGGCAACGCCCCACCGTGTCGATCTGCACCGCCTCGTCCGGCGAATGCGCCCCCGTGATGGTGGGGCCGAAGGAAATCATTTCCCAGTGCGGGTAATGGGTGGACAGAATGCCGCACTCCAGCCCGGCATGGATGGCCTTCAGCGGCGGCCGATGGTCAAAGACCTGCTCACCCGTGCGCTGGAAGATCCGCACCAGCGGCGAATCCGGCTTCGGCAGCCAGCCGCCATAATCCGCCGAGTAGTCGGACTGGCCACCCGCCAGCCGCACCACAGCCGCCATCCGGTCGGCCAGGTCCAGTTTCTGCGGCTCGGACGACGAGCGCAGCAGGCAGCTGATATGCAGCGCACCGTCCTTGCAGCGGATGGCCGCCAGGTTGGTGGACGTCTCCACCAGACCGGGCATGGACGGGCTCATCTGATCCACCCCGTTGGGCAGCACCCGCAGCACATCCAGCAGCCGCTGGGCATCCTCGATGACCTGCGTCACCTCCTCGGCCGGCTCCAGCACCAGCTCCAGCCCCTGCGAATCCTGCGCCAGCCCCTGACGAATCTGCGCTGCCAGCCGGGCCAGCATCTCGCCCACGGCCGTGGCTGCCGCCTCGTCCGGCAGGCCGATCAGCGCCTGCGCCTCCCGCGGGATGGCATTGCGCAGATTGCCCCCGCTCAGGTCGGCAATATGGGTGGCCCCGATGGCCACCAGCACCTGCGCCAGAATGCGGATGGCATTGCCGCGCAGCCGGTGAATGTCCACCCCCGAGTGCCCGCCGCGCAGACCGCGCACCAGCAGCCGATAGCCCGGCATCCGCACCGCCCGCGTGGCATACGGCAGGGTGTAGCTTCCATCCACACCGCCCGCGCAGCCGATGCACAGCTCGCCCTCGTCCTCGTAATCCAGATTGATGAGATAGTGGCCCTTCAGCCAGCCGCCCTGCAGCCCCTTCGCGCCCACCATCCCCGTCTCTTCCGACGACGTGAAGAGCGCCTCCAGCGGCGGATGCACCAACGTCTTGTCGGCCAGCACGGCCAGAATCAGCGCCACCCCGATGCCATTGTCCGCCCCCAACGTCGTGCCATCGGCCGTCACCCGGCCGTCCGCATGCACCTGCGTCGTGATCGGATCACGCGTGAAATCATGCACCTTGTCGGCATTCTTCTGCGGCACCATGTCCAGATGCCCCTGCAGGATCACCCCCGGCGCCCCCTCATGCCCGGCACTGGCCGGCTTGCGAACCCGGATGTTGCCCACCGCATCGCGCTCGGCCGACAGGCCCAGCCGCGCCGCCTCGTCCAGCACGTATTGCTGGACAGCCTCCTCATGATGCGAAGGCCGCGGAATCTGCGTGAGCTGATGAAAATAGTGCCAGACCGATGCGGGCTGCAGATCGAGAATCGTGCTCATGCGGGACTCCTGTAGGCTGCGCCAGGGCCCGGGGGGCATGAAAGCCGGAAATGGGGCTGGCGCGGGGCTTGTGTTGTTGGATGCTCCCTTATTGTAAATCGCACCAGGCTAGACTGCTGCGACTGGCGGAGTTACTCAAAGCCCGCCTCCCTTTCCTGATACTCCGCCTCCCTTTGTTGCAGAATGGAAATTCTGTCCTGCAACCATTTCCGCCATTCCGCAACCTTATCGGAATATGCCGCACCCAGAATATCTGCCAACTGATCGATCAACGGCAGCCGATCTCTGATAGCCTCTGCCTCTGATCCATTCCAGACAGAAGGAGGTATCCGTTTCACTAATACACTAGCAACATCACATGGACTGGGCGTATTCTCTAGCAAGGCAACGACCTGTGGCGACCACTGCCACTTTCTACCCTCCCATCCTACAGCTATCGCAGGCACAACGCTGACAACGTGAATCCAACGATGTTCCCCTCCCGCCCGACACCACTTGATAAGCACCTCTGTTGGAACATCAGATAGAGAACTGTACTCCTCACCCCTTTCAAAACCAGCACGACGCCGTTGCGTCTCAACGCCATCATCATCACCCACAAGAATATCAAGAGCTGCCATAGGTTGCACCCTAAATAGCGCTT